>JBAYUF010000001.1 GCA_041675205.1 Patescibacteria group bacterium
AGCCGAGGCGGCGAAGGTAAACATGGGCAGCGCTTTTCAAGTAGCTGTTCGTGGCGGTGCTGTAACCGGATTCTTTGTAGTTGGTCTTGGGCTACTAGCACTGGCTGGCTTTTATCTAATTACGGGAGACATCTATGCGCTCCTGGGTCTTGGTTTTGGTGGTAGTTTGATATCGATTTTTGCCCGTGTTGGTGGGGGCATCTTTACTAAAGCAGCTGACGTTGGGGCAGATTTAGTTGGAAAAGTTGAAGCGGGTATTCCTGAAGACGACCCAAGAAATCCAGCAGTTATCGCTGACAATGTGGGTGACAACGTGGGGGATTGCGCGGGTATGGCGGCAGATCTTTTTGAGACGTACGTCGTTACCTCTGTAGCCGCAATGTTGTTGGCCGCACTATCATTCCCCTCACACCCAACGGTGGTGTTATATCCAATCGCTCTTGGTTCTGTTGGTATCATCGCCTCTATTGTTGGCAGCATTTTTATTCGACTGCGCGGTACTAAAATAATGGCCGGCTTGTATCAAGGGCTTGGTGTGGCTGGGGTGCTGGCTGCTATCGGTTTTTGGCCAGTAACGCAGCGCATGTTGGTTGGTGTCGCGGAGTTATCGGCAATGAACGTGTATCTCACAGCCATCATTGGTTTGCTCGCCACAGCGCTTCTCATTGTCATTACCGAGTACTATACCAGTACGACGTACTCACCAGTGCATAAACTAGCAGAGGCTTCAGAGGGCGGTCATGGCACAAACGTTATTGCCGGTCTTGCCCTCTCCATGCGAGCTACAGCCGCACCCGTTATTGTTATCGTTGGTGCGACGTTGTTGGCGTTTCAACTTTCTGGTTTGTTTGGTGTTGCCATAGCGGCCATGGCCATGCTCTCGCTCGCTGGCATTATTGTTACTATCGACGCTTATGGTCCTATTACGGACAACGCCGGTGGTATTGCTGAAATGGCTGAGCTGCCAGAATCTGTGCGAAGCATCACTGATCCGCTCGATGCAGTTGGCAACACAACAAAGGCAGTAACCAAAGCGTATGCCATTGGTTCAGCGGGACTGGCGACGCTCGTGTTGTTTGGTGATTACCTGCATGCGGTGGACGCCGCTGGCGCGCAACTTGATTTTGCCATTGGCACCCCAGCTGTTATTGCCGGGTTATTTGCTGGCGGTATTGTGACGTACTTATTTGCTGCTATGTCTATGGAAGCGGTGGGTCGGGCAGCGGGGAGTGTAGTTGCTGAAGTGCGTCGACAGTTTAAAGAAATTCCAGGCATCATGGATGGCACCGGCAAGCCAGACTACGGCACAGCCGTAGATATCGTTACTAAAGAAGCGATTCGTCGAATGATTCCACCAGCGCTTCTAGCGGTGTTTGCACCACTAGTGATTGGCTTTGGTTTAGGGGCCGAGGCTTTAGGTGGGCTACTCATTGGTTCCATTACAACAGGTCTTTTCATGGCGATAGCCATGACCACTGGTGGCGGTGCGTGGGATAACGCCAAGAAATATATTGAGTCCGGTGCGCATGGCGGTAAAGGTTCATTTGCACACCAAGCTGCCGTTACAGGAGACACCGTGGGGGATCCCTACAAAGACACAGCCGGCCCGGCTATTAACCCGATGATTAAGGTGCTCAATATCGTGGCTCTGCTGATTGTTTCGTTTATCATCTAAGACCTAATTTTCACGTTCGGTTTTTTACAACGCTGCCCTAATGGGCAGCGTTGACTTTTGGCTCGTTTTTGGCTAAGATGTGAAACTCTCTAAACAAAGGGGTCGCTCGCACAGCGTTACCGTGCAGGAGGTTTCCCATGAACGTCAGAGTGCTCATTTTTGTCGCCAGCTTGTTCGCGGTCGGCTGCGCTGGTCGGGTGACCACCGTGGCCATCGACGGCCGGCTGCTGACGCCCCACGCGCCAGTGTCGTCCGAGGACAAGAGCGTCGCGGAGAAGCTGTTTCTCCCGGTCGTTCCTGTCGCCAGCGGGTCAGAGGCAGCGGTGAGCTGTTACACGACCGGGTTTTTTTCCACTGGCGCCAAGTCGTGCGCTGCGGCTGGACAGGCAATCGCCGTCACGACGGCATGTCTCGAACCCGGCAACGCTGCACTGCCGCAGTGCGTCGAGTTCATATCCTCTCAGGGCGCTCCCGGCATGGAGAGTCATGAGAAGAAAGCCGACGGGGCGAGAATCGACACTCGAGTGAGAGGCAGCGGCTCCACAGGAGGTGGGGGCTCGAGGTCGTCGTTCGACCCCATGGCCTACCGGGCGCGCTGGCACTACTGACGAGTGCGCCAAAAAAGAAACGAACGGGAGCGACCAACTGGCCGCTCCCGTTTCCCGTTATTTTAGAAATTTTTAGCTGGTCGTTTCACGCAGCAGCAAGCTAATAATCGTGGCGGTTAAAGCGTACGAAGCGATGATTATAACTAGACCAATGCCGGCGTTTTGTAATGTATCGCGAGCGGTTTGTACGAGGTCTTCGTTCCCACGGGCGGTCATCCATCGGGCCCCAGCGTAGACGATAAGTACAACGAAGATGATGCCGAGTAACGTAAGGGCTGCTCGAATAACACTGGCGACTCGTCGGATGAGCTCTTGTTGGGTGTTCTCTGTTTCAAGTAAGTTTCCCTGATTGTAGACTCGCCCCACAGGGTCGAGCCATTGGTACATTGAATCAAGTGGGGCGACGGCTGCGTTCGTTATGACTGGTATGACAGTGAGTGAAGCGCAGGTGAGAATAGTTGCCGAGAGAGTAAGAAAGAATGTTCGCATATTAGTAGAATAGTGGGTCAAAGGCAGCCTCGCCAATTCGTTGGACAACAAAGGCAGTAATGAAGTAGGCGAGGAATATAATAGTGGCTCCAATAACTGATTGAATGATAAGTTCTCGAGCTTTTGTTGCCTGTTCCTCATTTCCTCGGGCGGTCATCCAGAGGTAGCCTGCATAAATCATCAATATTACAAAAATTATTCCAACAAGACTAAGAGCAATTTGAATGATATTCGCCACAATTAGTTCCGGTGGTTTAGTGTTGCCATCGCCAACCGCCGTATCTTGAAGTAAATCGTAATTTTTAATGACTCGCTCAAAGGCGCTTGGTGTTTCTTCGGCGGCTACTGCCGGCAGTGGCATCACAAAGTTTAGAACAAGTAATCCAACCGATAGCGTTGTTAGTAGTCGCCGCATAGAATTAAAAGCCGATGGCACCAGAGGTAACTGCATTCGTAACTTGGAATAGCGCATATTGCGTTATGGTGAAAGCGGCAAAGGTAATGATGATGCCAATGACGGCATTTCGAATATACTGCTGCGCTTGTTGCGCCTGTTCCTCATTTCCTCGGGCGGTCATCCAGAGGTAGCCTGCGTAAATAATGAGAATCGTAAAGATAACACCGGCGAAACCAAGGATGACATTAATGACATTCCCAACAATAATGATAATTGCATCTTCGGTGGGGGCGTCATTTTGATAACTTGCTAGTAGTCCAGCATCACAGGCAACACGATTTAAAATGTCACCAATTTTTGGTTTGTATTCTTCAGGCCAGAGACAGGCTTCATTTACTGCCAGTGCTGCTGGTGCTGCTAGAAAACCAAGAAACACAAGAGCGACGACAGCGCGGTGATAGAAAGCGAGTGGCATAGAACTAGACTTGAATTTCGAGCGATTCACCAACGAAACGAATGATGAATGCGGTGACAATATAGGCAGACAAAATAATACCCGCGCCAATTGCACCACTGATAACCTTGTGTCGAGCTTTTGTAATCTGTTCTTCATTCCCTCCAGCCGTCATCCAAAGAAAACCACCATGGATTACCTCAACAATGAATAGGATACTTAAAAAACCAACTATTGTGCTGAGGTATGTACCAAAGACTTCAATAGGTGAGATTCTGTCAGTACTGGCTCCACTGCGTAGTTCTGAAATATCGCCGACTTTTTGAAAGTTTTTTGTGACGATGTCTTTCAGTGTGCCATCACCTTCTGCTGCGTAGACTGGAATAGTTGCAAGAAAAGTGTAGAAAGTAAAAATGAGTAGCCGTATTTTTTGATACATAAAATTAGGCGCTACCAAGTGATTCGAGCAATAGGGTGAGTAAGTAGTTAGTGCCAATATAGGCGCTAAAAACAATGAGCAGGCCTACCGCGGCATTAAAAATTGATTCCCGTGCTTTAGTAATTTTTTCTTCATTTCCTTCAGCGGTCAGCCAGACTTGGCCGGCTCGAAGTAGCATGCCCATAAAGAGCATGCCCGTAAGGCCAAGGACCGTTTTGATAAGTGTTCCAATGATGAGGTTGAGATTTTCCTGCCCCTTCTTGTTTGTATCGGTTACTAATCTCGCTGCTGTGGCTGTTTCTTTAAGCCCATAGAGACCCTCGCTGCTTGATGGTTCTGCTGCCAAAATATTTTTTGGCGCCACGCCAATGACCAGTGCGCCCAAGATGGCGATCGTAAGACAGGGGAGGTAAAGTGTCCTGAATAATTGCATCATGCAACATAAATACTACACCCCCAGGCCATAAATGGCGAGGGGGTGTAGGTGAAACTAATCAGTACTTAGGCTGCTGAACTAGTCTCAGAAAGGAGTGTCGAGATGATGAAGCTGGCAATGGCGTAAGCTGAAAGGATGATAATCAAACCAATCAAACCTGCCGTGAGAGTAGCGCGAGCCGAAGAGACGCGCTCTTCGTTGCCGGCTGCTGTCATCCATTGAAAGCCGCCGTAGAGAACGATCAACACCGCAATGATACCGAGGAATCCGAGAAGTACACGGACAATTCTCGCGATAACAGTCTTAATATCTCCGTCTTGTCCGCCAAGTCCGATATTCTCAGATATTGTTCCGCCCTCGTTTATTCCGAGTTCAGTGTCAGTGATTGGACCGGTGTTGCCAAACTCTTGTGCGAAGGCCGCAAAAGGAAGAATCAGTGCTGCCACAGCGCCAGTCGCGGCGAGTCGTTTAATGAAATGTTTCTGCATGGTATCACCCCCTTTCACAATTCCCTTACGGGAGGTAGATAAAACTATTTACTTGTGCGTATTTTACCAGGTACACAGTACCCCGTAAAGGATTTTTTTAACCACCCGGTAATTGAAGAGGCGCTCGTTCTTCTTCACCATCAGGGAATAGCTTCGTTTCTTGCCCGAGTGGTGTACCGGTGAGTGACGCGACGACGAAGTTAATGATGAGCCAAGAGCCAAAAATAAGGGCAAGACCAGCTAGGGCTCCTTCAAAAACTTTTTTTCCATGCTCAACGCGTTGTGAATTGCCACCAGAGGTGAGCCAGACAACGCCCCCGTACATGAAAATTGCAAGCGCTACACTGCCAACTATACCAAGCAGGTACTCGTAGATATTGACACCAACTTGGAGAAATGAAGAAATGTTGTTGCACCCCGAAGCGTCACCAGTTGCACATTCAGGAGGAATAATATCCTGACCCAGGACCAGCGACGGTAGGGTGAGCGTAAAGACCGTGAGCGTGACAAGACTTAAAAATGTACGACTACGCGACACCATACATTAACGGATAGTTTGATTAATGCGCTGCACCGCCGTTCCTACAATTGTTTTTAGGTCAGTCGGCTTTTCTAGAGTGGGAATAGCCGCTACGAGATCACGAAAAGCTTTTTCGGCGGCGGCGGCATCTCGACCGCGGTACCAACTTTTTGCGGTAAGCAATTGCGAGGTGAAGGGGCCACGGACTGGATCACTTTGGTACTCACCAATGAGTGAACGCAGCGCAGGAGGTTTACCAGTTGCGTCGAGATAGGTTTTGGCCTGTTCATTTTTTGCCGCGAATTGTAAGAAGTCCCAAGCGACCTCTTGGTTGGGTGAGCTCTTCGCAACCACTTCCGTCCAATAGTTTGCAATGTTCACTGTATTATTGGCGCGGTCTGCTTGCGGTAATTGGGTGACGCCCCAGTGAAGTTGCGGCGCACGGGCGCGAATGGTTGGAATTTGATAACTGTAGCCGAAGAAAAAAGCGCTACGACCAGTGATGAATGCTTCTAAGGCGTCAGGCATTTCATCATTCCAACTGTATGCTTCACGGGTCGGATTAGCGAAGTCTGTATAGAAACGAAGTGCTTCAAGGCCAGGTGAGAAAGAGCGGTCCGGGAATCGGTCTGGGGTGATATGAAAAGTAACAAAACCGTTGGCATCGATCATGTCAGCGCCATTCTGCATCATGAGCGCAGCAATAATATCGGAAAAACGAGGGATATTGTCGGCCGTTCCAAGTGAAGCGCCGGAAACAATTATTTGTCCTGAGGGGTCGAGTCGTGAAATTTTAGCAACAGCTGCCAAGAATTGCTCCCAATCCGTTGGTGGGGTGGCGATGCTGTTACTGTTTAAAATGTCTTTATTATAGAACAGCGCTAATGTGTCGACCGCTAAAGGTAAACCGTAGACGGCCTCTGTTTTTGCTTCGTTCTTTCGAATAACATCATTTCCAACAACGTCAATAAATGCTTGCCGGACGTCGCTCGGTGTTAGTGACCGATTACTCCGTTCTTCAAAACCAGCTTTACTAAAATATGATTCAGCGGCAATGATTTCTGCCGTTGTTGTAGTGGCCGGGAGTGCCGCCAGCCGTGATTGATATTCGCCGAACCACGTGTTGTGAATTGAAAACAAATCAGGGCCGCGGTTTTCCGCCATGGCCTGCAGGAGCTGCTGCTCGTACTCTTCATAGCGAAGGAGGCGATAGTCGATAGTAACGTAAGGATGGGCTTGGCGGTAGGCACTTATAATGGGCGCCATTGTATCCTCGCCATCAAACACCCGCCAGTATTTTAAAGTGACCGGTTCTGGGGTGACTCGTTGCTGGCACCCTAACCCTAGTAGTGGGAAAGCAAGCAGCAGCAAACCGAGAAACAAGTAGCCACGTGTTTTTTGGGAGCTGGAATGGTTTGCTGAAAATAGCATGGCTTCAGTTTATCGCTGCTTGAGGTATTGAGCAAAATCTTTTCGAGTTTCTTTATTGGCGAGGGCGATATCGACCGTAGCTTTCAAGAAACCCAGTGGCGTGCCGCAGTCGAGGCGAGTACCGCTGTGCAGGTGCGCATATAGAGGATGTTTTTCTAAGTATGGTTGAAAGGCATCAGCAATGCGAAGTTCTTGATGTGGCTTTCGGGGTAGTCGTTTCAATGTAGATAGAAGCGCTGGGGTAATGATGGCGCGACCAATATTTGCGTAGGTCGATGGCGCACGTGATGGCGACGGCTTTTCAACAAAGCGAGTTACCCGTTGGAGGTTTTTTCGTACTGGTTGACCACCAATAATGCCGAAGCGAGATACGTCTCGTTTCGGAACTTTTGTTACCGTAATAACGGGTGCTTCAAATTCTTCATAAATGCGAATGGCTTCAGCTAGCGTTGGTGTATCGCTTAAAATTATTTCGTCGCCATACAGCATTGCAAACGGCTCATTTTTGAGCAGACTATAGGCCTCCAGAATGGCGTGCCCATCACCGAGGGGTTCTGGTTGGCGAATGTAGATGAAATTTGCTAGATCTGAAATGCGACGAACTTCTTTGAGTTGTTTTGTTTTCCCTGCTTTCTGTAATCGGGTTTCCAGTTCAAAATTACTGTCGAAATGATCTTCGATGGCTCGTTTTGATTGCCCCGTGATAATTATTATGTCAGTGATGCCAGCCGCTACAGCCTCTTCAACCACGTATTGGATAACTGGTTTGTCGACGAGGGTGAGCATTTCCTTCGGCTGCGCTTTTGTCGCCGGTAAAAAACGAGTGCCGAACCCTGCGGCAGGTATGACAGCTTTTGTAATGCGTTGCATGCGACCAGTGTAGCAAATTTTTTTATTCGCGTCCGTTTTCAATGACAAACGGTAGGTCCGCAATCTTTCGTTGACGGAGTCGCCAGACAATAATGAGCAGTACCCCTGCCAGACCAGCAACAGTAACTGGTAAGTAATCTAGCTGGCTAGTAGCCGGTACTATCGGCGCATTTTCATTTTTAAGCGGCGCAGCATCTACGGTTAAGTCCTCTATACCTCGCGCCAATAACCGAATGCCGGCAGCTGTTTGGCTGAGCAGGCCGACAGCAGTCACCGTTGTCGCTGGTGGAAAGGGCTGTCGGTCACTTACTTCAGCGGGTAAAATAACTCGAAAAGTTTCACCATCGTCAGTTTCTAAGTAGAAGCCACCGGTGGTTCCTTTCCCAACTGTTCCATGCACGCTCACTAATCGACCAAGATGATCTGCTGGGGTGAGTGCTGCCAGCGGAACTGGAACTATGGGAGTATCGTCAACGCCAAGGGGCGAGATAGTTTCTGCGGTTAGTCGTGCTTCGCCAGCTACAGTTTTAAGAGTGCCGCTAATTTGTAGAAGATCGTTGCTCGCTATACTGGCTGCCTCGGTTGGCGCTATGTCGATACGCAGATTTTCTGGAATACCGGTTGCAGAAATACGACCCAAGTAGAAAAATGTGTCACTCAGCGTGCCCGGTGCTGCCGTAACAGTTCCCGCAACCGTGACTTCGCCACGGAGGAGTACCGGTGGTGGTGCATCGCTACTGTTTGGTTTGTTTGGTGTTGGTTCCGTTGTCCATTGCCATTCGTCGTCTTCGTTTCGGCTGTAGCTAGCAGCTGAGTCGGCAGAATCGTACGTCACTTCGTCTACATCGTCTTCAGCTTCATTACTGAGTGTCAGGCTGTCGCCGGTGTTGTTGAGGGAAATTTTCGTTTTGGTTTTTTCCAAAACAAGAAATCCTCGGGCTGGCAGCGTGTCGTTTTCAGTGAAAGCGTACCGATGACCACCTTTGTCTTCTATGGCCCAGCCGAGAAGGTTGACGGGTGTGTCGTCGGCGTTCCAAAGTTCAATCCACTCTTCCCCAGTTGCTGGTCGTGGGAGAAGTTCATTGAGGCGCACCATTATTTTTTCAGTGCTGCGCCCGAGCACTTTTCCCTCGTTCCCAATGGTGAGGGTATGTTCCGTTGTTGCCGTTTCGCGCCGTGCTGTAGTGGCGGTTACTTCCACTGTATAGACGCCGGGCGAAGCGTACGTATATACAACCGTTCGGCCGGTGGCAGTTGACCCGTCGCCAAGTTGCCACGTAAACCAGAGTTGCTCATGGAGGTCATCTGTTGTGTCTTCAGTACTAAGGATAATCGGTGTCCCAACCGGTGCCTGTGCTGGAGCATCAAGATGAAGGTGAAGATTACTTTTCGTAACGGGTGCCACGGTTGCTGCTATATTTGGCGTTGGGTCATGCCATTCCCAATCGGTTATTCCTTTGGTGTAGGCCTTTCCAAGTGGTGCCGCAACAGTGTAGCGGACCGTTTGGCTTGCTTTAGTGCGGTTTGGCGGCGTAATGGTGACGGTGTCACCCAAAAAATTGTTGAGGGCAATGTTGGTTTCTGACCGGTACAACGTCACATAGCTATGAGGAGGCAGCATGGCAGGAATCGATTTTGAAGGCTGCAAAGTGAAGCGAGTCGTTGCGTCGGCGAGCACCCAACCGGCAAGCGGCACCGGTGCGTCGCTTTCGTTGAAGAGCTCAATAAACTCACCATCGTCGTCACCCAGTGGGTTCGGAAAAATTTCCGTAATAATAATTGCTGTGGGCAGAGGTGCAGCGTCCTTACTTGTCACCGTGCTCACCCCATTCGCCTCACCCTTGGTGGGGTTTGTGGCTACAGCGAAATCAACAGCGTCATTCCCTGTACTAACACCATCAGCGTTGCGTGCAATGCTTTGGCCGTCACTTGCCGTTGGTGCAGTTTTATTTGAATCGTCATTCGCGTTACCGTAGGTAACTGCGTCAATGACACGACCAGTTGCGTCGCGGAGCGTGATAGTATCGCCAGCGTTGTTCAGTTGGCCTTTTGGATTTGTCACAATTATGAATCGCTTTTCGTCAGTGCCAATGACACCGGTCAGATTTGTGATAGCGCGAGATGCATCAGTTAACGTCCAGCCAGTAAGCGACAATTCAGACGACGTCGTATTGATGAGCTCAACCCATTCGTCATCATCCGATTCGGGGTCAACAACAAGTTCATTGATGCGAATGTCTCCCCCGTTGTACTGCGCTGTCCCACTGCTGCCACTGCCACCACCAGTAGCCGGTGGTGGACTAGCTGGCGGCGGCGGTGTTTCTGTTGGTGTTAGCGTGACGACACCGGGGGTTGAAGGAACAATGGAAAAATCTGCGGCGTTATTATCGGTATCAGTGATGCCTGTTTCGGTTGCGGTGCGGGTGAGGCCAAAATTTTCGTCAGGGTTCGGTGCGGCGGCAGTCTCTACAATGCTGGCTGCGCCAAGGCCAAGTATGTCAACGATTGTTTCGCCAGCGTCGCTGTAGAGAACGATACTATTGTCTTTAGCGACTGAGGTTTGTGTTGAGTACGTAGCATCCGCCGGTTTTGAACCGGTGTAGCCAGTTGGATGGGCAATTAAAAAAACGCCGCCGGCTGGTAGCGTTACGTCAGGAAAAGCAGTCAGTAGATTTGATGCCGTACCACTGGCGGTGTGGCGAGTGAGCCGCCAATTGAGAAGTGAAACAGCCGTACCACCCGCATTATAGAGTTCAACAAATTCATCCGTACTGGTTGCGCCAGAAATTTGCACCTCATTAATCACTACATGTGGTGAAGCGGCCGTAGTGAATGACGCACCAAGGAACAGGAGGAGCACCCCAGTCGTTATAGAGAAGACTATTTTTTTCATGGTAACCCCAATACCATGCAGAGTAGTATATAGGTCGGAATAAATTTTTGAAATGGGAAAACAGCTCAGGCTTGCAGTGTGTATTTGTTTCCTCGCTAGCCGCGAGCTATACTCGTCTCGTCGCCGGAGTGGTGAAATTGGTATACACGCAAGGTTTAGGACCTTGTGGTCGCAAGACCGTGTGGGTTCGAGTCCCTCCTCCGGCACCAATAACGTTCATTATGACGAAGTCATAATGTATATAATGTCCGTAGTCTCGCGCAGGCGGGACACCAAGGAGCTGTCCGTAGTCCCGCGCAGGCGGGACACCAAGGAGCTGTCCGTAGTCCCGCGCAGGCGGGACACCAAGGAGCTGTCCGTAGTCCCGCTACATAAACTTTATTCCTGCTTGGCAGGAATGGATATGAAATCAGTTGTCCCGCGCAGGCGGGGCGCAGGCGGGACACCAAGTGAGCTGTGTTAGTCCCATTCAACCTCTTCGATTCATGAAATATCATAAGGAACTTACTGCGGCAGAGCGTGTACAGTACTTTTTGAGTTTGCTATTGCAAACGTCATTGCTCGTTGCCATTGGGTATGCTTTGGTGCTGAATAATTGGCATGTGCTTTTTATTTCCACTCTTTCATATTTTCTAACACTCCTCCCGGCGTTTATCAGTCGGAATGTCAGTATTCATCTACCGCTCGAGTTTGAGCTTGCGCTTATTGCTTTTGTCTACACCGCTATCTTCCTTGGCGAAGCAGGTAATTTTTATGCACTTTTTTGGTGGTGGGATGTGTTCTTGCACACACTGTCTGGACTTTTTTTTGGGTTCGCTGCGTTTCTCATCCTCTACACATTGTGGGTTTCAGGTCGGCTGGTGGCGAAACCGTATATCGTCGCAATTTTTGTTTGTGCCTTTGGTTTGGCGCTCGGCACTTTATGGGAAATATTTGAATTTTTTATTGATGCCACGCTCGGCACGTTTACCCAGGGCGGGAGTCTGCATGACACAATGTGGGATTTAATAAATGACTTTCTTGGTGCCATTACTTCTTCGCTCGTAGGGCTACTGTATATGAGGCGAGAAGGCATGTCTCGGGGTTTTTTTCATGTGCTCGTCCAGAAGTTCATTACTCGGAATCCAGAGTTGGTTCGTCTCATTGAAAAGAATTTATAGAAAGGAGGTGATTACATGCAGGTAAATATTTTCGCCGTTATCGCCGCGGCCATGGCAAATATGGTCATTGGTTATGCGTGGTATTCAACGGCACTCTTTGGTCAAAAGTGGATGGGGGCACTTGGATTGAACAAAGAGGTTGCTAAGGCGGGTATGGGAAAAGCCATAGCCCTTGGTTTTGTTACCGCCCTCATCACGTCGTACGTCTTAGGGGTGGCGATGATTTTGGCTGGTATCACGACGGCTGCGACTGGCGCGTTGGCTGGCTTCGTTATCGCAATTGGTCTCGTGGTAACCACAATGTACGGTGCAGTTATTTGGAGTGGTCGTTCACAAACGGCTTTTATAATTGAAGCCGCCTATCAACTCGTTACGTTCGCAGCTATGGCCTCGCTACTCGCCGTTTGGGGTTAAAATTTTTCGCGCAGAACTATTGAAGCAGCCCTGACAACAGGGCTTGCTTTTTTGTTCAGTTTTTATCATAATACCGACGTTCCCAGTTAGGAGGATACGTTGAAAAGCAACAAGAGTGGCCCTTAAAAAGGCCGAGTAGAAGAATCCAATCAGCGGGTAGTGGCAGAAGTTGAAGAGGAGTCGAAGGATTGGAAACGCAAGAGTCGCCCGGTACTTTGCCGGGCATTCACAATCGGGGTGAGATTCCCCGAATTGTCATGGCCCTGAGTGGTTCAAACGCCACGAAGGGGTGGGCTAGGTTCTATCGTGTCGGTTGCGGCGGCCAGATGGCTGTTGAAATGAGCGTTGAAGACGCTCGGGCTAAAGCCGCGATGATACTCAGTAGCTGGCCTTTTGGTGGTGAGGTTATCGAAGAGCGTCGAGAACGCCGTTTTTATCTCTTCATCATCAAGAACCAGCCGTAGGTCTGAGCCCTACTATAGGGGGCTCTGGGGGATGCGCACGGAGGAACTCCTCCACTCGTGCGCATCCCCTCAAAATTTAGTAATTTTTTATTTGGTTTCTCCCTTTCAGTTGTGCGTCGGATGTGGTAAAATTGACTCATTCGTTGAACTAGAAAATTACCTATGACACTCACCTGGCTTGGCCAGAATTGTTTTAAAATTGAAGGGAAATCAGGGAGTCTCGTCTTGAATCCGTTCATAAGCACGAAGACTCAACGGCTGCCTAAAAATGCGGATGCCTTTTTATTCGTTCGACCAATGCCTGAGAAAGATGTCGCTGCTATCACCGGTGAATCACTCAGCATTACAACACCGGGAGAATATGAAATTAAGGAACTGTTAATCGCTGGACAGCCGGCCGGGGACAAAGGGGAAACAGTTTTTCGCATTGTGGCAGACGGTGTGCACGTTGGGTACATTGGCGAACAAGCAACATTTGACGAGGCCGCGGCCGATCTACTGGAAGGCGTTGACGTGCTTGTCTTGCCAGTTGGGGGAGGGGTAGTGCTTGATGCCAGTGGCGCGGGTGCGGTAGTGAGTAAAATAGAGCCGCGCATAGTTGTTCCCATTGAAACCGCTGAAATGGTTGGCGGGAAGCAAGCGTCAGTTGAGCAGTTCTGCAAGGAGTTAGGCATTACAAAGCCTGATGCAGTAAAGAAATTGTCATTGCTTCGAAAAGATTTGCCAGCAGACGAGACCATGCTCGTTCTTTTTGAATCCTAGGTATGCCGACAGTAGTCAAAGGAGACAATGAAGCATCTCGTCGCATGGCCGTATGGGCCGCTGCGGCAGTTTCTATGTTTCTCGTTGTAGGAGGCTGGGCGTGGTCTTTTCAAACAAGTATTCCAGAAGCTTCAACCACAGTTGACCAACCATTTGCGGAGTTGAATGCAGATTTATCCACACTCTTTGCTGAAACGAATGGTGCGCTAAATTCGCAGAACATCAGTGAACAGTTAGACGAAGCATCGGGTAATACTTCTTCAGTGGCAATTGACCCACTGGTCATTGAAATGTTGAAAGAGAAGGTTCAAGCACCAACACCCACGACTACATTACCTGTGCAAGAAACAAAAGAATAACTATGGCAAAACGAGAAGCAAAACAGACGGAAGAGGACATAGTGGCCCATGGTCAAATTGAACCACGTGGACTCGTGGTGGAAATGGAAGAGTCATACCTCGACTACGCTATGTCGGTCATCGTTTCGCGCGCCTTGCCTGATGTGCGAGATGGGTTGAAGCCGGTGCAGCGTCGAATTCTTTACGCCATGTGGCAGACCGGACTTCGCGCCAGTGGCAAAACAAGAAAATCAGCGACGGTGGTTGGTGAAGTCATGGGTAAGTATCACCCACACGGTGATAGTGCTATTTATGACTCTTTGGTTCGATTGGCGCAGCCGTTTTCAATGCGTGAGCCGCTCGTCACGGGCCAAGGTAACTTTGGCTCTATGGATGGCGATAGCGCAGCGGCCATGCGTTATACCGAGGCCAAGCTGTCGGCTATTGCTGAAGAACTGTTGCAAGATATTGAAAAAGAAACAGTAGCGTTTGTTCCAAACTACGACGGTTCACACGAAGAGCCGCGGGTACTTCCAGCAAAATTGCCGAACCTGCTCATTAACGGCACCACAGGCATTGCCGTTGGTATGGCCACTTCTATTCCACCGCACAACATTGGGGAAGTTGTTGACGCCGCCGTACACCTTATTGATCATCCCGAGGCCACCGCCGAAGATCTATTCGCTATTGTGCCGGGCCCAGACTTTCCTACTGGTGGAATTATTTACGACGCAAAGGCTATTCGGGAAGCATACGGGACCGGCCGTGGTGCCATTGTAACGCGCGGTAAGGCGGAAATTGAGGAAGAATCAAATGGTGCGTTCCGCATCATTATTACGGAGATTCCGTACCTCGTGAACAAGGCAACACTCGTTGAGCGGATTGCCACCTTAGTGCATGAAAAAAAGATAGAAGGCATTCGTGATTTGCGTGACGAATCAGACAAAGCTGGTGTACGGGTTGTGGTTGAGCTGAAGAAAGATAGCTATCCAAAGAAAATTTTAAACCAGCTCTACAAGCATACTGAGTTGCAGCAGACGTTTCACTTGAACATGCTGGCCCTTGTTGATGGGGTGCAGCCGCGCGTGCTGACATTGAAGTCAGTGCTGGAAGAGTATGTGAAGCATCGAGAAGTTGTTGTGCAGAAGCGTGCCGAGTACGACCTGGAAAAAGCAAAAGACAGAGCGCACATTTTGGAAGGACTGAAAATTGCCGGTGACAACATTGATGCGGTTATTAAACTCATCAAGCAGTCGGCCGACAAAGACGTTGCTCGGTTAGCCCTCATGAAGAAGTTTAATTTGTCTGAGCGTCAAGCCGTGGCAATTCTTGAAATACGGTTGCAGCAATTGGCCAACCTGGAGCGCATGCGAATCGAAGAGGAGTTAAAAGAAAAGCGACTTCTCATTAAAGCACTCACCGAGTTACTGGCTTCGGCAAAAAAAATTCGCACCGTTGTGAAAGATGAATTACTAGCGCTTCGAGAGCGCTACACCTCACCTCGTCGTACGGCAGTGGTAAAAAATGCTGTTGGTGAATTCACGTCGGAAGATCTTATTCCTGACGAGCCTACTGTCGTGACCGTCACCGCCGCTGGGTACGTAAAGCGCATTCCACCGGACACCTTCCGAACGCAAGCCAGAGGTGGGAAGGGCGTTGTGGGACTCACCACAAAAGAAGATGACTTCGTGGCACACCTTGTTTCTACCAGAACGCATGCCGACTTACTTTTCTTCACTACGTCTGGCCGTGTCTTTCAAATCAAGGCGTACGAACTGCCGGTTTCATCTCGTACCGCCAAAGGGCAAGCCATTCAGAATTTCTTACAGCTCGCACCAGAAGAAACAGTTACCGCCGTTCTCCCATTAGCGACCGATCGTTCAACCACTCGCTACCTTGCAATGGGTACGGCACGTGGTGTGGTGAAGAAAGTACCGGTGGATCAATTCGAGAATGTTCGTCGTTCAGGGTTAATAGCCATACGACTACACAAGACCGATACGCTTCGTTGGGTGCTACCAACAACCGGACAAGACGAGTTCATTTTCGTTACCAAGCGGGGGCAATCGATACGCTTTAAAGAAAAGAGTGTGCGGGCAATGGGTCGCTCAGCTGCCGGAGTCATGGGAATTCGGCTAAAAACCGGAGACGATATTATGTTGATGGAAGTGCTTCCTTCCGGGAAATCAGCCAACGCCGCAGAACTTGTGGTCGTCAGTGAGCATGGTTTTGGTAAACGAACTAAACTTTCGCAGCACAAGGTGCAGGGTCGCGGCGGTAGTGGGGTGAAGGCGGCGGATGTCAGTAAGAAAACTGGTTCGTTGGTTGGTGGAGCAATTGTTGTGCCAGATGGGGAGTTAGTACCGGACCTCATCATCATCTCTAATGCTGGTCAGGTTATTCGCATACCGTATAAATCGGTCAGCCTGCTGGGTCGGGTAACCCAAGGGGTGCGAATCATGCGATTTAAAGGGGATGCTGACCGGGTTGCCTCAGTAACGATTGTCGGGTAAGATAGCCGAACTTCATTCCCCTTATATTTTTCTATGCCAGTACCGTCATTTCGTCGCAGTAAATCACATGGTCGTCGTCGTCGCAGTCATGACGCCCTGAAACGGCAAACGCTCACAACGTGTGCTAAATGTAAGCAGCCAAAACCACAACATCAGGTGTGCCCGAGCTGCGGGACATACCGTGGTCGTCAAATTATGCCTGCCGCTTCAACAAAAACAGCCAAGCGTTCTATTCGTCGCACGAAGGCCGTGTCTGAGAAGAAAGCGTAGCTTACCAGTTGCATGTCGAACCGGCACCTGGCCCGTACGGTCGCAATGCAGACATTGTACGAGGTGGACTTTAATCGACCATTTGCCGGTCGATCGGCCACACCTGCAGACATTCGTGAAGTTGACCAATTGGTGCACGTGAACTTTGAAGAGTTTGCTCCCGGTGCCGAGGATGAACGGTTTTCCCTGGCGGTAGTTCATGGTGTGCTTGAAAATCTAGCCGCTATTGATCCATATCTCACCAAGTACGCGACGGAATGGCCCATCGAACAGATTACTGTAGTAGACCGAAACGTTTTACGTATCGGCATCTTCGAGCTAGTAGTTGGTAAAACCGTGCCGGCGAAAGTTGCTATTAATGAAGCCATAGAACTCGCCAAAGCGTTTGGCGGTGAGTCTTCCGGTCGGTTTGTGAACGGTGTACTCGGTGCTATTTATAAAGATATGCCCAAAGTGGCAGTTGCAGGCGTCGTATGACAAGGGACCTATCAAAACTTGAAACTATCTTAGGGGTAAGCTTTAAAAATAAAGATTTATTAGAGCAGGCGCTGGTGCATCGGTCGTATTTGAACGAGAACCCAGCATTTCCTTATGGCAATAACGAACGTCTAGAATTCTTGGGTGACGCCGTGCTTGAGCTGGTCGTTACCGAATACCTTTACGATCAGTATGAGAATCCAGAGGGGGACCTCACCAATTGGCGCGCGAGTTTGGTGAATACAAAAATGCTCGCTGATGTGTCGCGCGGTCTATCAGTGAATGATTTTTTACGGTTGTCGCGTGGCGAAGCGAAAGAAGATCAAGCGAAGGCTCGCACGTATATTTTGGCGAACGCTTTTGAGTCAATTGTTGGCGCGCTCTACCTTGATCAAGGGTATGACGTTGTAAGGGCGTATTTGCATCGGGTACTGCTCCCTCGATTGCCGCATATTCTGGAGCACGAATTATATCGCGACCCAAAGAGTACGTTTCAGGAAGTATCGCAAGAAAAAGTTGGGGTTACTCCTAATTATAAGGTGCTCGGAGAAACAGGACCGGATCATGCAAAAATTTTTACCATAGGCATTTATTTGGGGGACGAGATTGTTGCAAAGGGGGTTGGCGCAAGTAAGCAGGAAGCGGAAGAGGCAGCGGCGCGTGCAGCATTGAAAGAAAAAACGTGGTAAACTTTTTCCATGGCAGCTATTGATGCATTTCTAAAATCAACCGTTGAACGAAAAGCATCTGACCTTCATTTGGCGGTTGGTGTTTCTGCTATGCTCCGCATTGATGGCGAACTAGTTTCACTAGACGAGAAGGTGCTTACCCAGAAAGATGTTGAAACGTTAGTGTACGGAATGATAACGAGTGCGGCGAAGCAGCGGTTTACAACGGAGCGGGAATTAGATTTTGGTTATTCAGTCGTTGGTGTCGGTCGCTTCCGAGTAAATATTCATTTCGAAAAAGGAAACATTGGCCTCGTGGCTCGGGCTATTCCGTCTGAGATACCTTCAATGGAGGCGCTTGGAATGCCGTCAGTGCTTTTTGATCTGGCCCGAGAAGAGCAAGGTTTGGTGCTGGTGACTGGTCCAACTGGACAAGGGAAATCAACAGCGCTCGCCGCAATGGTAGAACTACGTAATACGGAACGGGCAAATAATATCGTGACGCTTGAAGACCCAATTGAATTCGTGTTTACACCAAAGAAAAGCATTGTGAAGCAGCGAGAGCTCGGCGTAGATATGCTTAGTTTTGCCGAGGGTTTGAAGCACGTGCTTCGCCAAGATCCCAATGTCATCATGGTTGGTGAAATGCGTGATCTGGAAACTATTGCCGCAGCTTTAACCGTTGCGGAAACAGGGCATTTGGTGCTCGCGACATTGCACACCTACAGCGCCGCTCAAACAATCGACCGCATTATCGACGTGTTCCCACCGCATCAGCAAGAGCAGGTTCGTATGCAGGTGTCGATGGTTTTGAAGGGTGTTATTTCGCAACGCCTGCTTCCTAAAAAGGACGGGGGGCGAGTAGCGGCACGAGAAATCATGTTAACCACGCCAGCCGTTGCGACACTCATTCGTGATAATAAAGTTTCACAACTTAATACCGCCATGCAAACTGGCCGGGCTGGTGGTATGCAAACTATGGACGCTGACCTGGCACGACTTGTTTCTGAGGGGGTAGTAGAAGCGGCGGTTGCTAAGCGGTACCTGTCTGACCCAGACGTTATTAAGTAGACTCGACATAGTGGTGGGCTTCACGGTATAGTGTTCGCTACTCGTGGTATGCACCACGACCATATGCGCTCGTAGCTCAGCTGGATAGAGCACTAGGCTTCGAACCTAGGGGTCGGGAGTTCGAATCTCTCCGGGCGCAGAGACCTTTAAGGAAAACCTCCCGTTTTTCCTTAATATTCCTTTCCCTCAGCAAAGGGCGTTCAAAAATTATTCCGTGCGTCAGCGAACAGAAGTTCTACGGCCGACGTACTCATAATTTTTTCACTCGCCGAAAACTTTTCTTTCCTAGCCATTTGCTATAGGCTATTTGCAATTTGCTACATGGGTCGCTAGCTCAATTGGTTAGAGCAGATCCCTCTTAAGGATAAGGTTCCGGGTTCGATTCCCGGGCGACCCACCAGAAAAAAGTGAGTGCCCTTGCGGCAGTCACTTTTTTCTTTGTGCCTTGTTAACGATCGGGTCAACCATCGTTTCATGATATAATACCAAAGTCGTATGCAGATTTTACAAAATAAAATTGTTGGAACATTGCTTGCTGCTGAAAGTGTTTGGTCTTTTGGAGCCGGTTTATTTTTCCCAATCTTTGCAATCTACAGCACAAATCTTGGCGGCGATATTACGGACGCAGGGATTGCTGCGGCTATTTTTATTTTTGTTACTTCAGCGCTAGAATATCCAATTGGCAAACTGCTCGATCGTTACCACGAGAAATTTTTCATTGTAGGAGATTATTTTCTCGAAGCGGCGGTGTTCATTGGTTATATTTTTGTCGAAAACACTTTTCAACTCTTTTTTCTCCAAGTCATACTCGGCTTTGCCAACGCTATCGGCGATCCGGCCTGGGAGTCGCTTTACGACCGCTCAACGCCTAAGAAAAAATCCGGAAGCTATTGGGCAAACTCACATTTCTTTGTGGGCATGTTTAATGCCACCGGAATACTTCTAGGCTCTTTCTTGGTAAGCGCCTATGGTTTCTCCTCTGTTTTCTTGCTTGGCGCTATTTTTTCCGGTTGTGCGGGATTCCTCGCTCTTGCCTATCTTAGAAAATAGTTCTGATACGTTCTCTTCATTAACGAAAGCAAAGTTTTTCTGGCGTCACCGGGCGACCCAAATTAAAAACAAGACCCTCTCAAGGGGTCGTTGTTTTTTACTTCTTGAGCTTTCTTTAGTATTCCGTCACACTTACCACATAATTCTTTACATTTGTTTATGAAAAAAGCACTTTTAATTGTCGTGGCGGTAGTTGCCATCGTTGGCCTCTATTTCGTTAGTTCTTATAACCGACTCGTTTCTGGCAATAACGGCGTCGATGTGGCTTGGTCACAGGTTGAAACCCAGCTGCAACGTCGGTTCGATCTTATCCCGAACCTTGTTGAATCAGTTAAAGGTGCGCAGATTCAAGAGCAAACTATTTTCGGTGATATCGCTGAGGCCCGAACTCGTTATTCTGGCGCTACTTCAGTAGACGATAAAGTGCAGGCTGCAAATCAATTAGAATCAACATTAGCGCGCCTCCTCGTGATTGTAGAAAGTTATCCGCTACTTACTTCCACGGAAACGGTAAAGAATTTAATGGTTCAACTGGAAGGAACCGAGAATCGTATTTCTACTGAACGTGGGCGTTACAATGAAACAACTGGCACCTTTAATTTACTTGTTCGCCGATTCCCCACAAATATTTTAGCCGGGTTGTTCGGATTTTCTGAACGGAATCTATTCGAGTCTGAGACGGGCGCTGAGGTTGCCCCTAAGGTTGACTTCACTAACTAGTTGCTGAAAATCGGTCGCGACTATTTATGCGCGCCCGCATAGTCTTGCTGGTCGCTAGTTTCCTAGCGATACCATTCGTAACGTTCGGCTACACCTCTCCCGGTGCTGCTACTGGATACGTGAATGATTTTGCAGGTTTACTTTCGGAAGCAGAAAAATCTGCACTCGAAAAGAAACTTTCTGATTTTGATGGCGAGACGAGTAATCAGATAGCAGTCGTTAGTGTCCCGTCACTAGCGGGTGATACCATTGAAAATTTCGCTGTTAGGCTTTTTGAAGAGTGGGGCATTGGCGACAGTAAGAACGATAACGGCGTGCTGCTCCTCGTTAGTCGCGATGATCGCCAGGTGCGTATTGAGGTTGGCTACGGCCTAGAAGGCGCACTGACGGATATTCAGGCTAATGACATCATTCAAAACGACATCGTGCCAGCATTTCGGAATGAACTCTACGCAGACGGTATCAACCGTGCGACGGACGACATCATGGCAGCGACGATTGGTGAATACCAGACCCAGGTAAAGCCGACCACGCTTTGGCAAGATATTGTGCAGTATGGAGAAGTCCTCTTCTTTTTTGGCTTCGTTCTTTTGCAGTGGTTAGCTGCAATTTTAGCGCGTTCAAAGTCGTGGCTGGGGGGCGGTATCGTTGGGGGCTTACTCGGGGCACTCATCGGTTTCTTTCTCGGTTGGCTCTATTGGGGTCTCTTCGCCTTACTTTTCCTCGTTCCTTTGGGTTTACTGCTTGATTACGTTGTTTCAAGTACGTATAAGAAAAAAGGGCGAGGTGAATCCTTGCCGTGGTGGACTGGTGGTGGTCGTGGTGGTTCAGGCTCAAGCTTTGGTGGTTTTGGCGGAGGGAGTTCAGGCGGCGGCGGAGCCAGTGGCAGCTGGTAAGTACCCATAACAAAATTATTTGCATGGAGTATGAAGTAAAGTTTTTTACTTCTGACCCGGAAGTTATTGAAGTGAGTTGAGTAGGATTAAGCGCACGCATCATTTAGTCGGGCAGGGGCAGGACCTCTATTAAGAATGAGGTTCTGTGCTCGATGCTTAGCCAGCCTACATTAAAAGTGACCCCCACGAGGGGTCATTATTTTAATATTTTAATTTGTGGCTGTACTGATTAAAAGCACGATTTTGTGTATGCTTACTTTATGATTCCAATTATTGCCATCGCCAACTTAATAAATGGCATCCTTTCAGCATTTCTTACGTTGCGACTCTATATTCGCTATCGATTACGAGCGAGCGAAAACTATCCAACTGCGGGTGTCCGTTATTTTATAGCATTCTACGCTACATTAACCATTTTATGGTTGCTGTATGCTACTCCCGGTCTTGTCACAAATAATCTTACGCTCATAATGTTTTTTCAGTCGCTGGCAGACTTGGGCGTTCTCGTTGGTGCGATGATTGGCATTCAGATTGCCTGTTTTGCACTCAATAAAAAAAATATAGGAATATTAGCCTCGATTGTTATCGTAACGTGTGGCCTGGTGTATGTTACTGGTCTGCTGTTTTCTCACCCGCCTTCAATTCAAGAGTTGGTTCCTCCATACGTCTATTGGCATCCAGCAACACCACAGTGGCTTCGCGTGATGAATGGAATCGTGGCAGCGTTTGGATCACTGACCTTCATTATTACCTTTGCAGTACTCGGTTTCAAAACAAAAACCAATGAACTTGTACGTCGTCGGTCTTTCTTGTTGGCGACTGGTATGTTCTTTTTATTTCTTGCGTCACTGGTATTTTTTGTTTTTGCGACGAGCGGATTCATGCTTACGTTTACAGCTTCAATATTGGGGATTGCTGGGCTGTTCTTCATGTTGCGGGGCATTCCATATCGTGATGAGTATAATGAACAGATGGCAACATACCGTAACGAAAACAGCATTAGGTAAAACAGTCAGTCGTCGGTAAGCAGAAACGTACAGTATAAAAAATTCAGATTAACAAAAGCCAGTATGCTGAAAGAGTACAAAGCTTATTTGAAAGATAATCCGCAGGGATATTGGTTCAAAGCGAAGCTTTACGGCTGGGGTTGGACGCCTGCGAAGTGGCAGGGGTGGCTAACCATACTGGTGTTCACGGGACTCATTATTTTTAATGCGTACAGAATTGATTCTGATTTACGTTCGGCAAGCGATACATTTATCAACTTTATTCTACAGACTGTCATTCTCGTTTTGTTGCTCATCCTCATTGGTTATAAGACAGGAGAGAAACCGCGGTGGCAGTGGGGCATTAAAAAAGAAAAGACGATTTTAGTTGAAAAGGCGGATACTGCAAAAGGCAACTGAGCAATACGACTTCATTCTTTAGAACCATTTCTAATTGAGTATCTCGGTTGAACATGAAGAAATTGTTTAATATCGTCTAAACTTTCTGGTTGTGAAATGGCTTTTTGTTCTAAGTAAAAGAATACTCGATCAATAGCATCTTCAGAGTTTCTTTGAAAGATGTCTTCAATTTCTTGATACGTAAACTGTTCAGCAACCTTTCGTACGTAGGGAACAATAAAAAGATTTTCGTTTGTTGCGTCCAGTATAGCTGTTCGAATAAGATGGCTCAGCATGGTTTCAAGTAGCGCTGAAGCAACAAGTTCTTTGCTGACACTCTTATGAAATAAAAAGCGACGTACGACTTCGTCATCATAGCTATAAATTGTTGGCATTCCGGTGTGCGTCTGTTTCGTGTCTTGGTCTTTCCGTTTGAGTGCGTGAAAGATACCCGTGTGGAGCGAACCAATGGTTATTAGCCCTCGGAGTGAAGGTTTTTCCTTTAAGTCTGGACGGTCAATAGTGGCATCTTCGATTGCCTCCTCAAGGTGGCTGAGCATATAGTCTTCACGACGTTGTTGCAGGTCAGCAAGGGTTTTTAAGTGGGCCATTGCTTCAACAATTTTTTTATCAAAAGGCACTTCGCTCGTTGGACTGCAAGTCGATGCATCCATTATGTTGTCATGGAGCTCCCACAGGTGCGGGTCGTCGTATGGATAGTCGGCAAATACAATAGGCTTATTTGAACCGTAGATTATTTTGAATAATTCAAGAAAGAATTCTTCAAAAGGAGTTTCGTCATCGTTTCCCATTGTTGAACGCAGCTCCGACAATGCTTGTTCGGGTGTAATACGCGCCAGAGACACATTTCGCCACAAGCTCTTCAGGCTGGGTGTCCATCCAGCATTCTCAACTACAAATAGGTCGGCTTCATTGAATCGGTCTTGAACACCGTGTAAGTCTACCGCATTGATATGGGTAAGAAGAAACACCTCAAAATGGACAGGCGGAAGTTTTTTCTCTTTTCGTTCACTATTTATTGACTCTTCAATATTGTGCTGTATCTCTACTGCATAGTTAACTTCGAGCTCGTCTACGCCAGCCGTGTCCTCCATTCTTCTAGGAGAAGCCTCTTCTTCCTGTCTTTGAGTGGTTTGTTGATTTATTTCTGGATAAGTTTCTGGTCGTCGTTGAAGCATAGTAAGAGTATCCTAGCATCGAAATAGAGTACTGAAAATGTGAGTTTTTATGTTTTGCTATACTGATGTTATGGAATACGAAGTGAAATTTCTCAATATTGACCCCGAGGCCATTCAAGAGAAACTGGCAGGAATTGGGGCAGAAAAGGTTGGTGAATTCTTTTATCGGCGCAGCGTGTTTGATTATCCAGATTGGCGACTTGATAAAGAAGCCTCATGGTTGCGGCTTCGCGACGAAGGCAATCAAGTTACTCTTACCTTCAAAAAACGCATTGGTGTCAAAGCGAGTGATGGCTCCACTCAAGATGAAGGTATGGAAGAGCTTGAGGTAGTGGTAAATGATTTTGCGGAAATGCATAACATACTTTTGCGTCTCGGCTTTATAGAGAAGCACTACGTTGAGAATCGGCGCATTCGGTGGCGCAAGGGCGATATAGAATTTGATATCGATACCTATCCCGCTATTGCTACGTATTTAGAAATTGAAGGGAAGAGTTGGGAAGCAGTCGACGGTGCCATTCATGAACTTGGTCTTGACCCTAAAGACAAGAATATTTTTTCGGCGAACCAAGTATACGCATTGAATGGTATACAGGTTGCTGACTATACGCGGCTCACTTTTGACGAGCTTGTAAAGCGATAATTGGGTTACTTTTCAGTGGTACTTTTTTCGTTCTTAACAGTTGACACAGTGACACTACGGTAGTAGTGTACTTGAACCACGGCAGTTCGTGGTTTTTGTTTACTTATTCATTATAGCGATAAAGCCATGATGTATTCAGATGGTGACGAGACGACAGGAGACGAGAACGCAGTCGAGCCTGCTACTGAGGAAGTAACCGAAGCTGGTGCTGACTCAGCAGACGAAGCGGCAGCCGAGTAAAAGACTTTCAGTCTTGCAAAGACGGACCCATCGGGGTCCGTCTTTGTTTTATTGCTCGGCGAAGTTCAGCATGCTACGCTCTTCACTGCATGAATTAGTCTATGGAAGAACGCCAAGTAGCCCCAGAAGAACACAATGAAGATGAATCTTTAGATAAGACGCTGCGACCTCGCGAGCTGAAGGATTATATTGGGCAAGAAAAGGTCAAAGATAATCTAGCGGTACTTATGGAGGCGGCCAAGAAGCGGCATGAGCCGGTTGAGCACATTCTTTTGTACGGTTCTCCCGGTTTGGGGAAGACAACGCTCGCCCACATTATTGCCCGAGAAATGTCGGCAGGCATTCGAGTAACCTCGGGTCCGGCGCTTACCAAAGCGGGTGACTTGGCTGCCATTCTGACGAATCTTGAAGCCGGAGACATTCTTTTTATTGATGAAATACATCGACTAAATAAAACCATTGAGGAGGTGCTGTATCCAGCCATGGAGGAATTTGCATTGGACGTTGTCCTCGGGAAAGGGCCAAGTGCGCGTACGCTACGATTAGATTTACCAAAGTTCACCATTGTTGGGGCTACGACGAAGGTTAGTTTATTGTCTGCGCCCTTACGTGACCGGTTTGGAGCTACGTACCGACTTAATTTTTACGAACTCGGTGACATCGAACGCATAGTTGGTCGTTCTGCCCGGCTTTTGAATGTGGCCACTGACGACTTAGCGGTAACAGCAATTGCCGAGCGTTCACGCCGCACGCCCCGCATCGCAAATCGTTTATTAAAACGCGTGCGCGACGTCGCCGAGGTGCGTGGTACCGGCAGCATCACAGTGCCAATAACAGAAGTAACGTGGCAGATGCTCGACGTCGACCGCTATGGACTGGACGACGTTGACCGAAGAATTCTTCGAGCAATTATTGAAATATTTTCTGGTGGTCCGGTGGGGGTTACAACATTAGCAGCGGCCACAGCCGAAGAGGTCGCCACCATTGAGGATGTCTATGAACCGTTCTTGATGCAAATGGGTTTTTTGCAGCGCACCCCTCGCGGTCGTGTTGCTACTGAACTTGCCTACAGGCATCTCAACCTTCCGCCGCCACCTGACCTACAGCAGCGACTTCTGTAGCTATACGGCATACGCCGTAGGTTTACGCCTTACGCAGTACGCTATACGGGGATAGAGGCTCGATAACACTATGGGGCTGTACGGGAAGTCCCAGTCGTGCGTACTGCGTACGTCTTTATTTATACCACTGCGCCACTTCAGTATTCACGTAGAAAAATTTTAGGATGTCGATATATTTCCAGCCTTCTTTTGCCATATCATTTGCGGCAAGTTGTGAGAGGCCGACCGCATGGCCGAACTTTTGACGGTTTGCATCCCATGGCACTGCTTTCCGGGTGAGCCACGGTTTCGCACTTCCACCCCAAACATCTTCCCATGATTTAGTCATGCCACTGGTACTGGCTGAGTATGGTGTAACGACGACGTTGTTTTGGTAGGTGACAACCTGGCCACGAGTAGCGGCGACTGCTTCTGCAACTTTTGGTATACGTTTTTCCGATTCGTATCCTCGGTAGTACTGATCACCAACAGACGCAACGACATCGAAGTAACGGGAACGATGTTTCGTGCCAGTGTCGTGGTGGTAGAGTGCGTAGCTTCTCGCTGCTACAATGAGCGCCTTTTGATACTCGGGTTGGGATGCATTTGAACTTTCGGCGAGACCCTTAAGGTAATCTTCCATGGGTAGTTCATTGATAATCCAGACCTTCTCATCCTTCTCAGACCAACGAATTTCAATGACGCCACGGTAGGAATTATCATTCCAGCCAGCATTGTAAGCAACAGGATTTTTAAATGTAGGTAGCGTTATGATAGCTGCGGTATCGGCACCACGGATACGAAGTGGTAATGGTGAACGCACCACTGGACCTAGCCCAATGGCCACGTACGTGCGGTCCGCTGGGCTGTAAGAGAAGTAGGTTGGTATTCCGGCCGTGAATCTGCCATAGCTGGTACCACCATTGTCTTCGACGATGTAATCAACATTCGCCGTGACACCAAGTTGTCCGTCAAGTTTTTCGATACCAACACGCATAGTTGCCTCCTCGTGTTTCGGCTGACAAAATCCTGGTCCAACCCCTGGGTCTTGCACTTCATCAGCAGCAATGCAAACAATACTTGCTGCGGAGTTCGTAGGAGTTGTTGCTGGTAGTGCGGTTGGTGCTGGGCTAGCGACACCGACAGGAATACGGAAACGCCCACCATCCAGTAGTGTGGTTCCGTTCATGGCAAGGTAGAACTCTGGTTGGTACTGCCCACCTGTTTGTGGGGCCGTGATTCGAAAGGTAATGAAACTAATTTCACCAACGTTTACAAGGCTGGTTGCTTGCGTGCCGACAATGGTGTCACTTAACCATGATGGCGCACGAAATGTCGTCCCGCTAGTTGAAGCCGGGTCGAACATGAGCTGAACAAGACTGGGTGCAGTATTTCTCCAACTTCTCTCGCCGGTATTTTTAAAACCGATAGTGAAGTCACTACTTTCCCCGGCCGCAAGCGTTAGTGATTGTGCGGATCGAATGAGGACGGTCGCTTTTAGTGAAGCGCTTCTTTGAGCTGTGGTGTTCGTGTTCGCCGCGCTCGTTATCGGAAGTATGGCTGGTGCGGGGGTGGGAGTGGTGGTTGAAACTTTCGTTTTGCCCGGAATAAATTTTTCTCCGGTAACGGTCGTAGAAATACTAAATTCGGTACCAGGAATCTTTTCTGCACCCGTGAATACCGCAAAGTACATAGTAAATTTTGCCGCTCGCAGTGGTGCTTCGAGTGGTAAGTTGAAAAAACCAATTTCACCCGGGGCAACTGTACCAGGGGTTAGCGCCGTAACCGTGAGGCGGTCGAGCCATTTATCGCTCGTGAACCAGTGCTCGTACTTAATAGTCTCAGTTGTTTTGATTGTGACGTTACTTTTTCCAGTGCTGTACCAGACAGATTTTCCCGCATTTTTAAAACCAATTCGATACGTCAGCGGCTCACCTTGTTTCAATGTCGTTGGTACTGCTGACACTAAGGTACGCTCACCTGCGTATTGTATCGTTGGAGCAGCAGTGGCGATATTTGCGTACGAAAATACACCTGGTGACAGTAGCAAGAGAACCAACAAACGTATTACTATTTTTTTCATAGAGTTCACAAAAACTAACTGAGACGAGTGAGAGATGAAGACGCCCCGTTCGTGCTAGTGCGTGAACAGGGCCTGAGAGCGAAAAATGAAATGTGGAATTGAACAATCTACGTTTCTTTACTTGTCTCAGTATAGCATAAAAAATGCGCTTCGTCTATGCCGAATCACGCATTTTTTTTAAGAGTTTGAGTTCGCGAATAACTTCTGTTCCCTTTTCATCTCTCGGCGTTTCAAGAACACCAGGAATGGTGCGAAGACTCGGAGTTTTTAGTAATGCCGCAAAGGCAAGGCGGCCAAGTTTCCCTTGGCCAATATTTTCGTGTCGATCGACGTGCGAAGCAAAATCTGTTTTAGAGTCGTTGAGGTGTAAAAGTTTAATACGCCCCTTACCAATGGTTGCCGCACACAGTCGCAAGGTTTTAGTAATACCGGCAGTGGTGCGTACATCGTATCCTGAAGCAAAGGCGTGTTGCGTGTCCAGGCATACGCCAAGTCGGAGTGTTGGATGTGCCGCTTCAACAGCATGGATAATATCTCTTAGCTCCTCGAAGGTGTCGCCAATAGTTGCACCAGAGCCGGCGGAAAGCTCGAGGAGTAGCTGAGCCGTACCCGTATAACCAGTCAGTAATTTTTTTATACCAGCGATAGTCATTGCTACACCAGCAGCTTCGCCAACCGCTTTCGCTGAACCAAGATGCGTTACAACACCCACGCACCCAAGCAAGCTGGCGCGCTCTAATTCTTCACGAATAATTGCTGACGAACCATTCGCAATGCGCGGTAGGGGTGAAGCGAAGTTGATGAAGTAAGGGCTGTGAATGTAGGCGGCACGAATGTTGTTTTCCTTCATTGCCTTCCGAAAGCTCGCAGCTAGTTCTGTTGTAATTTTTGGTGCTGGGCCACCTTGCGGCGGGCGAGAAAAAATTTGCATTACTTCGCACCCCCAAGCGGCCGCTCGAGCAGGCGCAAGCCCGACATTGCCAGCCGCGGAAACGTGCGCGCCCAGGTACATACGTATTATGTTTTTCCGCTGGCCAGTATCGACAGAAAGCTCATTACTTTGCGGGTGAGAATGAGGTGCTTCAAGTGGCTATCGTATTCAGGATTTTGAACCTCTTCTCGTAGGTGTGCTTCATCCTCATTTTTATAGTGCTCAAGAATAGTATTTCGCTCAGCCGAGATTTCTTCCTCACTGACGGTAATGTGTTCAGTGTCAGCAACAGCTCGGACAATTAAAGCGGCTTTGACTCGTATCTCCGCTTCGGGTAGCCACGTTTTTTTGAGCGCCTCAACGTTTGTGTTCAGGTGTTCTAGATAATTTGACCACTCAATACCCTGGGAAGCGGCGCGTTCTTTGGCACGAAATAATATTTTTTGTAATTCTGCTTCAACGAGCACATCCGGAATATCACCAAAAGTTGTTTTTGTACTAATCGCTTCGATTATCGCTCGTTCTCGTCGGGTTGTTTCTTCGGTAGTTTTCATTTCACCAAGATTCATTCGCAGTTGGTCACGTAATGCGGCAATGGTTCCGAAATTGCCCAAAGATTTTACGAAAGCGTCATCAATTGGTGCTTTGACCCGTTCAATGACGGTCGTTATGGCGACGTCATAAGTGACGATTTGGCCAGCGAGGTTTTTATCAAAGTGGTCTTTTGGGAAAGGGAGTGAAAATGCTTTCTTTTCAGTTGCCTTGAGACCAACCAGCTCTTGGGTAAAGCCATCAATGAGGTACGGTTTGCCTAATTCAACACGGTGATCCTTAGCGCTGCCACCCTCAAGTGGAACGCCATCTTTGGAAATAGTTAACGAGACGGTAACGATGTCGCCATCCTTCGCCGCTCGGTCGACGATTTTTTCTGTGGCGCGCATTTCTCGCAGATCTTCAATGACTTTGTCTACTTCTTCATCAGTCACCGACGCATCCGTTTCGGGCACCCGAACAGCGTGGTAGTCGCCAAGCGTCACTGGCGGGAGAACAGCAACCGTCGCTGAGAAAATAATTGGCTGTCCTGGTATAAGCTTCGTTACCTGTATGTCAGGTTCGCCAATCGTTTGTAGATGTTCTGCGGCGACAATAGCCGCATACGAAATGGGTACTGCAAAACGAACTGCTCGCTCCAAGAGTGCCATTTCACCGTACGCATGGCGAACTTGTTCCACTGATGCCTTACCAGGTCGGAAGCCGGCTAGAGGACGACTTTGCTGCAGCTCTCTGGCAGCGCGTTCGAAGTGTGATGGTAATTCGTCAACGGGAATGAGAATGTCGAGCGTCAGTAGGCCCTTTGTTAATTGTTGTGAGTTTAGTGTTGCCATAATGAGTTGGTACTGTATAGAAAATTTATGTATTCCGCAACACTCCTTAATTTTTGCAATGCTCCATTTTTTACTGTGTGGTATACTCGCAAATATAAATAAGTGCTACGTATATGCCGATTGTTATTGTTCCGAGCGCACCCGTTATTCTTTGTTTTCTTCTCTCGCTGGGGTCGGTTTGGCTGACCACGTTTCTTTACGCATTCTCATTCGCTTTTGTGTAGGTCAGTATGTCCGGTCATTCGAAATGGGCGACAACCAGGCGTCAAAAAGCGGTGGTGGATGCGAAGCGAGGCATACAATTTACAAAATTATCACACGCCATCACTGTTGCTGCTAAGGAAGGCGGTGGTGATTTAGCTGCGAATACTCGATTACGCTTGGCAGTTGAAACTGCCCGTGCGTCGAGTATGCCAAAAGATAATATTGAACGTGCCATTCATCGCGGCACCGGTGCACTCGCCGGCATGCATGTCGAATCGATTACCTATGAAGGTTTTGGACCAGGTAGCACGGCACTGTTTATTGAAGCGTTAACCGACAACAGAAATAGAACAGTTGCTGAAGTAAAAAATATTTTTTCAAAGCACTCAAGTACCCTAGGTAACCCCGGCAGCACGGCCTGGATGTTTTCGCGTTATGGCATGGTTACGTTGTCGCGACCCGAAGCCCTTATTGATGAGCTGGCCTTAATCGACCTTGGGGCGGACGACCTCATGCTAGAAGACGAGGCAATTCTATTACTAACAACAGTCGAAGGTTTGGTGGCGCTTGCTGACCGAGCACGCTTAGCAGGATGGACCGTTACTGAGGCAACGTTGACCTACCTGCCAAAGATACCAACTGAGTTCCCAACCGGTAAAACAGGAGAGCAGTTACTTTCATTACTCACCACCCTGGACGAGCATGACGATATTGTAAATGTCTACTGTGTCGCAACAGCGTAACAACACAATTCTTGGCATAGACCCTGGCTATGGACGTTTGGGGTACGCCGTTATTGCAGGGACAAGTAGTGCGCCCAGTTGTCAGATCTTTGGCTGTCTTGAAACCGACATGCACAGTAGTGTGCCCGAACGGTTACTTATGATTCAACAGCATTGTTTACACTTAATTAATCAGTATCAGCCGCGGGTACTTGCGATAGAAACATTAACCGCCAGAAAGAATGTGTCGACAGTTATCAATGTGGCAGCAGCTCGTGGCGTCGTTTTAGCAACGGCCGCTGCCGCCTCGCTGCTCGTTGTAGAGGTTACTCCAAATCAGGTAAAACAGGCGCTGACCGGTAATGGTGCTGCCAACAAATCACAAGTTCAGCGTATGGTGCAACGCATTCTAAAATTGCAACTGCCAATTACCTCAGATGATGCTGCTGACGCTCTCGCCGTTGCCTTAGCGGTGCAACCGCAGCTTCGTCGGTTGTAGGTAACGAACGCACTAGCGAGTATACCCAAGAGGGTTCACTCGTTTACCTCGAGAAATTACTTCAAAGTGTAGGTGCGGGCCAGTAGAACGACCGGTTGAGCCCATGAGTGCAATAGTTTGCCCACGATCAACACGTTCGCCGGCTTTCACGAGATTCTTCGTGGCGTGTCCGTAGCGCGTAACGAGTCCGTTGTCGTGACGAATGAGCACCATGTTCCCGTACGCTCCTGCCCAACGTGATTCAATGACAACGCCACTTTCTGCTGCATAAATAGGAACGCCGAGCTTCCCCTTAATATCGACGCCGGTATGACGGTAACCGAAGTATTGGTTGATGTGATGGTCGACAGTTGGCCAGAGGAGGTCAGCACCGTCGTCACTCGGCGCACGAGCGGGAACAGTGCCGGACGTTGTTGCTCGTGTTGTTGGTCGACGTACCACAACGGCTGCGGGTGGTGTGCCCCCGGGAATAATGAGTTGGTCACCCGGGCGCACGGTACTGGTGCTGGTAATGTTATTGAAAGAAAGTACCGCCTGTTCAGTTACGCTGTATTTTTTAGCAATGCCCGCCACCGTCTCTCCTTTTAGAACGGTGTGTGAAAGACCATCGACGGGTAGAATTGTAATTGTTTGGCCGGGTCGAATGAGAGAACGAGCGGTTAGAGAGTTTGTGTAGAGTAGGGTGGTTAATTTTAATCTAAATTTCGCGGCAATGCCTGCCAGCGTATCGCCATCAGCGACGGTGTACTTTTCTATGTGCGTACGGGTGGCAACGCTTTCTTCGGTGCCAACGATATATGGTTGAAAGATGGCTTCGCCAGTTGGGCTAGTGAATGTTCGGGCTGATGTTTCGTTTGTGTCGTCGCCGTCTGTTTCTAGTTCTGCAAGTAAGCTTTCTGGCAGCGCAGGGATACTGTTTAATTCTTCACCACTATCTGTTCCCACAATGTCGAGTATAATCCGTCCTTCACCATACTCAGCGGCGTTAGCAGAAGAGAAACGAAGATTACTATTTACTGCAGTAACGGCAATGAGCAGCAGTAAAGCATGGAGTAGGTAGCGGTGTGAAAATGGACGAAGCCAGCGCGAAGGGGCTGTGAGTAATACTCGTTCAACACCACGTCGTAAGCGACGATACCAACCATAGATTGGGGTGACGACGGTTAGGAAGCTCAAAAGGAGGCCTTCGGCAATCCTGGAAAAAGCGGGTAAGAGGAAAAAACTACTACTGCGACGACGAAAATAAACAAGGCTCTTGGTGGCCAAGAGCAGAAATCGCACGCCGAACGCTTTAAAGTTGCGGCTCATACTATTTCTGCAGTTTACATTGGCGAGAATTGAGGGTCAATGAAAACTGTTCGGTCCTATACGCTGATGCTACACTGTCCTGACTATGGACCCACGCCTCGCACTCCTAATCATTGTCGTCGTTCTCGCCATCATCGGGCTCCTGCTTGATCGTCGATTACGTTCGCTTGTGCAAACACAGAACAACGTCGCTGACCCAGCTATGATGCTGTTAAATCAAAATGTGCAAGGCATGCAGATGCGTATCGATGAATCGACTCGGGCGCTCAATACCCGGCTGGACCGTGCGGCCGAGGTTATTTCGGGTGTTGGCCAGGAGCTCGGTCATGTTAAAGAGATTGGTCGTTCAATGAAGGATCTGCAAGATTTTTTGCGATCACCGAAGTTACGCGGCAATATTGGCGAGCAGGTTATGAACGACCTGCTGGTACAATATTTTCCTAATGCTCATTTTGCGTTGCAGCATACGTTTCAAACAGGAGATCGGGTCGATGCTATTTTGAAGACAGCCAATGGACTCATCCCGCTTGATTCAAAGTTTCCTCTAGAAAATTTTCAACGCATGCAACGAGCGCAGGAAGAAGTAGCGGCGGCAACATTTCGACGTGAATTTAGAAAAGATACAAAAAAACACATTTCAGACATCAGCCGTAAATATATTCTACCGGCCGAAGGGACGACCGACTTTGCCATTATGTACGTTCCTTCCGAAGCTATTTACTATGAAATTATTCGAGACGACGAAGAGCTAAATGCGTTTGCTAATGAGAAACGAGTTTTTCTCGTTTCACCAAATAGCTTTTACTATTTTTTGAAAGTTATTTTGATTGGCTTAGAAGGAAAACGAGTGGAAGAGAACGCAAAACGTATTTTGGAAACAATGCGAGCGATTCAGCAGGATGCCGTTCGATTCGGGAGCGAGCTTCGAGTGCTCTCAACGCACGTGACGAACGCGAAGGCGACCATTGATCGAGCAAATATCGAGTACGGTAAATTGGCCGGTCGCATTGATGATGTTCGCCTGCTCAAGTAACTATGATTGGCGAAACCAAGATAGCTCGTGCCGCCGTGCAGACGGTATCGTACTTACATCTATTCCACTATGCGCCAACCAGTACTGAAGTGTGGCAATTATTGTGGCGAACGCCGGCTGAACTTTCTGAGGTAGAGGCCGAACTATATGATCCAGCCACGGATCGTTTTTCTGTTGCGGGGGCTTTCGTGTCGCTCGTGGGTAATGAGTCTTTGCCTGCGATACGTTTGGCGCGCTACAGAATAGCAGAACTGAAGTTGGAACGCGCCCGACGGGCCGCTCGTTGGATTGGATTCCTCCCATGGGTCGAAGGAATTGCCGCTTGTAATTCCTTGGGGTATCAAAACACAAAGAAAGAAAGTGATATTGATTTCTTTATCGTTGTTAAACCAGACGCATTGTGGTTGACGAGGTTCATTGTGGTCGGTATTGCAAAACTCATGGGGGTTCGTCCGACGGCGACACATGCGGCCGATACGCTCTGCTTTAGTTTTTGGACAACAACACGGCAATTAAATTTGTCGAAACTGGCGCTACCGAGTGAGGACCCATACCTAACGTTTTGGGTTGCTCAGATAACCCCACTGTTCGGCCGAGGCGATATTTGGTCTCGATTTTGGCTGGCGAATAATTGGGTAAAAGAATTGTTGCCGAACGCAAGTGGTTATACGACATTGCCGCATGCTCTTTATAGGGCTGCTGGCGTTACGCGGCCCGTGAGTCGTTTGGTGCAGTGGCTAAACGAAAAAGTAGGTGTGTGGCAACGACATCACCTTCCCGAGTCGATACGAACAGCGGTACCAGATGATTCGCATGGTGTTGTTATTGAGGATAATATACTTAAGTTCCATACACATGATCGCCGTGCGCAGTATCGAGATGAATGGCATAGTGAGCGGCAGGCGCTCGGTGTTGACTAGATTTTATGAAACTAAAAATGCAACAACTTGTCGCCGTCCTTACCGTACTGTTACTTCCTTGGCAGACAGTATGGCTGCTGTCGCCTGTCGTTTTTGGTGTCGGTTCGTCATTCATGACGCTCAGCATTTATCTGGTCGATGTACTTCTCTTTGTGTGTTGCCTACTGCTGCTTCGTCGAACTACTTTTTCGTTTGCTAGACCAGCGCAGGAACGTTGGTTATTCGGTATCGCCTTCATCGCTCTTTTTATCGGAACTTTCCTTTCACCCGTCCCTATACTTGCCGTGCAAAAATTTGTATCTTTTTTTCTTGTCGGATTCTTCACATGGTTTGCCATTCGAATTTTGCCTAGAAATCTTATATTCGTCACGGTCAGTGTCGCTGGCGTCGTCGCTGCGGTTCTCGGCATTGGCCAATTTTTACTCCAGACAATTCCGGGCAGTAGTATTCTCGGCATCGCATCGCAGTCGGCGTCGATTCTTGGTACGGCAGTTGTTGAAACAGTGCAAGAAAGGTTTTTGCGAGCGTATGGTCCATTTCCTCACCCGAATATTCTTGGGGGGTACCTAGCCCTAACGCTCGTGTTTACAGTCGCATACTACTTTCAGTTGTATGAAAAATTTCAACCGTGGTGGAATACCATTGGTCAAACGGTATCGAAAAAAAAACTTTGGCATCAGCCGATAGTTCGACAAACTGCACTTGCAGCCGCGTTTAGCTTGGCGACGTTTGTGCTCCTTATCACCGGTTTACTTGTGTCGTTTTCTCGCTCGGCAATGCTCGGCGCGGTAGTGGGTGTTGGATCGTTTCTTAATAAAAAAATTCATCAGAACCCAATTCGTGGTGGCGTATTAAGCGGAAAGCTTTTTCTTATCGCCTGCCTCACTATTACGGTTTGGGTACTGAGCGTGCCAGGACTTTTCCAGGGTCGGTTAACGGCGAGTGGTCGACTGGAAGCGTATTCCGTTGCTAGCCGTTTAACGCAATATAAAGAAGCGAACACTTTATTTATGAGCAATGCATTGTTTGGCGTTGGCGTTGGCAACTACGTTCCGGCACTCATGCAAACGTTTCCAGGTCGCGCGGTCTACGATTATGAACCAGTTCATAATGTCCTCGTACTTGCTGTTGTAGAAGTTGGAGCAATTGGTAGTCTGGCTGTTTTGCTACTCCTTTATCGTAAACGAGAAATGCTGCGGCAATTGCTCCTAACACCAACTGGTGCTGGGGTGATGTATACCTTGCTTCCGCTTATGTTGCTCGACCATTATATATGGTCGCTCCATGCCGGTATTGTGCTCTTAGTTTTGGTCGGTCTGGGTCTTAGTAGTAAGGAAACGGTATCTTGACACGTTAGCACTCGCTTTTGTAGAGTGCTATCACGGTCGACGACACCACATACCTGTGGTGTTTTCCGACAGCCGTAACTATCGTTATTAATACATCATTCATTATGAAGCTAAAACCATTAGCTGATCACGTAATAGTGAAACCAGCGAAGGAGGAAGAAGTAACCAAGTCGGGTATTGTTTTGCCAGATACCGCAAAAAGCGAAAAGCCAGAACAAGGTGAGGTGCTGGCGGTTGGTCCAGGGAAGCTTTTAGAAAACGGTACTCGTGCACCGATGACTGTCAACGTTGGCGACAAAATTGTTTTTAAGAAATACAGCCCCGACGAAGTAAAGATTGATGGTGAAGAGTATTTGGTGGTCAGTGAGTCAGACATCATCGCCGTGGTAGCCGCGTAACATAACTCAATTCATTAAATTATGGCAAAAATAATAGAATTTAGAGAGGATGCTCGCGCGGGGTTGAAGCGCGGAATCGACAAAGTCGCGAACGCCGTAAAGGTAACACTCGGTCCATCTGGTCGACACGTGGTACTCGATAAGGGGTTTGGTTCACCAACCATAACGAATGACGGCGTTACTATCGCCAAAGATATTGAACTGGAAGACAAGATTGAGAATGTTGGTGCGGCACTTGTTCAAGAAGTTGCCAGTAAGACAAATGACGTCGCTGGTGACGGGACGACAACCGCCACCGTACTCATTCAAGCGCTGGTTGGCGAGGGCTTTAAGCAAGTTGCCGCTGGCGGCAATCCAGTTACCCTGCAGCGGGAGATTCATGAACGAGTTCGTGAGGTCATAGCAGAACTGAAAGCCATGTCGAAGCCCGTCACAACTGACGAAGAAATTGCCCAGGTGGCGACGATTTCCGCTGGTGACACCGAGGTTGGTTCACTGATTGCCAAGGTAATGAAGGAAGTTGGTAAGGATGGCGTCATTACTGTTGAAGAGTCACAGACCATGGGGTTGGATCACGAAGTCGTAAAGGGTATGCGATTCGATCGTGGGTATGTATCAGCGTATATGGTGACCAACGCCGACCGGATGGAGGCTGAATATCATGACCCGTACATTCTCATTACCGATCGTAAGATTTCAGCGCTCAGTGAAATTCTTCCACTCCTCGAGAAGTTGGCCGCAACTGGTAAAAAAGAACTCGTTATTATTGCTGAAGATGTGGATGGTGAAGCGCTTGCCACGCTTGTCGTGAACAAGATCCGAGGCACCTTTAATACCCTCGCCATTAAGGCGCCGGGTTATGGCGATCGTCGAAAAGAAATGTTGGAAGACATGGCGGTGCTTACTGGTGGGCGAGTCATCTCAGAAGACATTGGTTTGAAACTAGAAAACGCTACAGTCGAAGATCTTGGGCAAGCGCGTCGGGTTGTCTCTCGGAAAGAAGAAACCGATCTCGTCGAAGGTCGTGGCGACGAGCAAGCTATTAAAGACCGCATCGCAAGAATCCGAAAGGAACTAGAGAACACAGACAATGAGTTTGATCGGGAGAAGTTGCAAGAACGATTAGCCAAGTTGGCTGGTGGCGTCGGGGTCATTAAAGTTGGCGCTGCGACTGAGACAGAAATGAAAGATCGAAAGTTTAAGATTGAAGACGCATTGAATGCTACGAAAGCAGCGGTAGAGGAAGGCATTGTCCCTGGTGGTGGGGTGGCGTTGGCGCAGACATCAAACGAGTTCAAGAATCTTAAAGAAGGTAATGAGAAGCGCCCAGTGTCCATCATCGATAAAGCGCTCCTTGAGCCAATCAAACAGATTGCTGCGAACGCCGGTCGCGACGGCTCGATTGTGCTTTACAACGTTATCGAAGCGCACAAGAAGCATGGGGCGACGTATGGGTATAATCCAATGACCGATGGGTACGTCGATCTCATGAAAAAAGGCATCATTGATCCTTTGAAAGTTACTCGTACCGCTCTCGAAAACGCTGCTTCGATTGCCGCCACCTTGTTGACGACTGAGGCGGTTATCACGGACAAGCCAGAGAAAGGTGAGAAACCGAGTCCGGCTGGTATTCCTGGCGGGGACATGGGCATGTACTAACGCGCACCGTTTTGTGCCAAAAAATCCTCCGCCCACACGGAGGATTTTTTGTTTATGTGTCGTGCTATACTTTTTCTATGCGTTTTGTACCAAGGGTCCCAAAGATAATCATTCAAGATCTGGGAAGGTCGCGCATCGCGCCTGTGGTTATTTTGATAGTAGTGCTCTGTGCTGCTGAGTATGGCTTTCGGTATTACTTTTCAGTGCCGGCGATTATTGGCTACCTGACGTACTGGCTTGGCTTAAGTTTCTTTTTTTACGTTGTTACGAAAAATCTTGTCGTCAGAGAGCACGATGATATGCTGCTCTTCGTTACCATAGGAATGACAGGTGCGGTGACGGGTCTTTTTTTGGCACTTTGGAAAGTGTATTTGTATCAAGAACTTTGGACAGCGTTTAATTTGATCGCTGAACCTGTTCGTACTGGCCTCTATGGGTTTATGATTGCCTGGCTTTTCGTGCGAGCGCAATCAAACGTTCGGCAAGCAACATTTTCATCCCCGAATTAATAGCATAATGCTTCTATGACCAGTAAGACGTCCAAGCGTGAACAACGCGAAAAAATAACCGACGTAGCCCCAGCCCAGGCAGACAGAGTGTTGGCTGTCTTGTCGTACCTCTGGATTTTCTTTGTCGTTCCTTTGGTGTTGCGTCCGGAAAGTGCCTTTATACAGTTTCATGCTAAGCAAGGAATTGTTGTTGCGCTTGCCTGGTTCATGCTTTGGGTAATCGGTATTGTGCCACTCCTTGGTTGGCTACTATTCCCCGTTGGGAGTCTTCTTCTTTTGGCTGTTAACGTGCTTGCCATTGTAAAAGCATGGCAAGGCGAGATGTGGAGAATTCCTTATTTGCATCAATACGTTGCTAGACTTGGTTTATAAAAATTTTAACTTCAGATTTTGTCGTTTTTGTGTTATAAAATAGGTAGTAAATTTTAATTCGTCGTGGTTACGGCGTACGTACTGCAAGCATAGAAAACGTGCATTTTTTTCTGATAAGAAAGCAAGCTGGTATAAGGAGAAGGATTTCGTCCTTTGTGATTGTTGTTGCGCTTGTGGTAACTGGTTTTACGCCAGGGAACATTCTTGCGGCAACAGGGGTACCGAACATTATTAATCATCAAGGGAGGTTACTTGACGCAAGTAGCAACCTCATTGGCGGCTCGGGGACAAATTATTGTTTCCGCTTCTCTTTATATTCAGATACAACGGTTGGTGCGCCTGATACAAAATTGTGGCCATCCGGCACCCCCTCGACCATGACGGTTGAAGTAAAGAATGGCATTTTCAACGTTGGTATTGGCGACACGGCAGCCGGCGGCGACACGTTAGATTTTGATTTTCAGACAACAGACACAAGCTACTTGAACGTTGAGGTTGCGCCACAAGTTTCAAGTTCTTGTGTCGGTGTTAGTTTTGAAACGCTTAGCCCTCGGCAACGGGTGGTTGCTTCAGGCTACGCCATCAACGCAGAAACTGTTGGTGGTTTTACTCCCGCGCAGTCCGCCACAGGCAGTCAAATTCCTGTGCTCACCTCCGGCAATCTATTTCTTGGTGGCACAAACCCGCAATTAAATGTTACTGGTGCGAACACGCTCACGTTGCAAGGTGGTGCCGGGACTGGTGCCATTCAATTTTTTTCTTCCTCAAACGCCATCACGTCGGCTGGTGCGCTAACTATTGCGGGGGTCTTTGATACCGCGAGTACTCTGCAAGCCGGTTCCAGTAACGTAACACTTACCCTCGCAACCGGTTTTATCGATGCCGACGCATTAACACTGTTCGCCGGTGCAGATGGAGCAAGCGCAACAACGTCTACTGGTTCAGGCCTCGAAGCGGCTGCTGATGGGCTTAGCTTATTGCAAGGGTGTAGTGATTCTGAGGTATTGAAATGGAATGAGACGACCGATGTCTGGGCGTGTGCGGTTGACGCTACTGGCGGTTCAGCGTCACTCCAAGGAGCGTACGATGGCGGTGCCGCCATTACCTCTTCAAACGCTCGTGACCTGGCCTTTACTCTGGCCAACACAGCAACTGATTCTAATTTTGCAATTTCTATTGCCGCCGATTCAACCTCAACCGTATCAATTAGCCGTGCCGATGGTGGCGCCACAAGCCCCGCCCAGCTTTTCTTACTTGATAATCTTGACACCGATACCGCGCAACCCATTGCTCTTAAAATTCAGTCCTTGGCTGGAACTATCACTACTGCCCTCGATGTATCTGACGCCGAGATTGGTACTGCTCTGGCAATTGGGTCAAATAGTATCACGACGAGTAGCGGCACTATTGCAGCAACCGAACTTGATCGTCTAACAGGCAAAGACGCACCACTCGTTGACACCAATGATGCAGTTGCCACCGCCATCACTGGCACAGGCACCATCACTTCCGGCATCTGGAACGCCGGGGCGGTGACATCTTCGGGCGCCATTCAGGGCACCACGCTGACCGCCACTGCTGCTGGTGGCGTTATTCTGCAGAACGCAGAAACCATTACGAACGCCATTGATGGCCTCATCACCTTCACTCGTACAGACGCCAACGCCGACACCATCAGCATTTCCCCAGCAACCGGTGGCGCCGCGACGTTTGCCGGTATCTTCACCTCTGCCGACCTCACTGCTGACCGAACATGGACTCTGCCAAACGTTTCTGGCACGGTCATCACCACTGGCGACACCGGCTCAGTGACGAGCGCCATGATTCTAGACGGCACCGTAGCAAACGGTGATCTCGCCGCTGGTACGTTCACCAACATCACTGGCACGGGCGCCTTAGATGCTGGTTCCATCACTGCTAACTTTGGTGCCATTAACGTTGGTGCCGACAGCATCACCGGCGGCGCTATGCAAGGAACATTCCTCACCGCCACAACCGCTGCTTTCGGCCTCGTCATTGGCACTGGAGTGAACGCCACCACGCTTTCCTCCACCGCTAGCGCCGCCCGTGCCATCTCTTTCCCGGATGTGGCCGGCACACTCATTAGTACTGGTGACACCGGCACCGTCACGAGCACTATGATTCTGGATGGCACCGTGGCGAACGGCGACTTAGCCGGCTCCATTGCCGCTTCTAAACTTGTGGGTTCCGATATCGCCGCCGTTGGCACCATCACCTCCGGCATCTGGAACGCCGGGGCAGTGACATCTTCGGGTAACATTGATGCCACCGGCACACTGCAAGCTGGGTCATCGAACATTACTATCACCGTTGCGGCTGGGTATCTTGATGGTGATGCTCTGCAACTTACCAATGCTGGTGCCGGTGCCACCTCCTCTAATTCAGGACTTGAAGTTATTTCTGATAAGATCGGGCTCCTCCAAGGTTGTTCTGACGGAGAGATATTAAAATGGACAGAAGGCACGGGGGTCTGGGCGTGCGCAGTGGATGGTGGTGGAGCTGCTGGAGATAGCGTTTCAATTAATGGTTCGGCAACGACCGACAGTAATTTTATTGATGTGGTTGCTTCAGCGACTGCCGCGGCTATCAATTGGAGTTTGAATACAGTACCAGCTCCAGACGAAATTTCTTTAGCGATTGGTGCTGCTTCCGGTACTGACGCTGGTATAGTAACCGCCAACGCTCAAACACTTGGTGGAACAAAAACATTTGCTAATGGCCTCACCATCACTGCCGGCCAAACATTCACCATGAACAGTGATGCATTCACCGACCTCACTGGCACAAATCTTGAAGTTGCGTCAAACGCGCTTCGTGTCATTGCTAATCCTACGTTTTCAACCTCAGTTACAACTCCTCTACTGCAGTCGGCCGATAATGGTTCGACATTAACACTTAACATGCCGGTAAGCGGGGCTGATGCTGGTGCACACACACTTGCTCTTCAAGTTGATGGGAACACCGCTATCTCGGTAGCGGCGACGGGGGACGGCGCCGGTGCAGTTGGTGCTCGAACGATTCAAGTTGGTGTTTCGTCTGCTGCGGACACCATTACCATTGGCGACGCCAATGCAGACGTTTCACTAACTGATGCCAACTGGTCGGTCAGCGCCGCTGGTGCCGCCAGTTTTACTTCGGCCCTCGTGAACGGCACGCTCACGCTGCAAAATAGTGAAACACTTTCTACCGGTACTGACGCCACATTCCTCTTTGGTCGAAATGATACCGGCACCGTAACCATAACTGCAGCTGACGACGACAGCACGGCTGCGCTCACCATTCTCTCTGGCGGCGCTGCCGCACTTGGACTCGACACTGGCGGCGCTGCTGCGGTGAATATTGGTAACACGAACGCTACATCAGTATCGCTCTGCAACAGTGCTGCTTGCGACACAATTGAAATTGGCACCAACACCGACGCCGATACCATTACCATTGGTGAGGCTAATGACAACGTTGCTATAACTGATGCCCAGTGGAGCATCAACGGGAGTGGCGCCGCGAGTCTCGTTACTGTAGTTGGCTCGACCTCAGTTAGCTCTCCAATTTTCACGTCAACCGGCTCCATCGCGATTAAGCCTGGCGCAAATGCCGTAACGGCAATCCAAATTCAGCAGACGGATGGTACGAATATTTTGAACGTTGACACCACCAATAAACGTATTGGCATCGGTAATGCGGCCCCTGATTCCGTGCTCCACATTACTGGCTCAACGGCCGGCAATGGTGCCACAGCCATAGCGGGCATGAAGTCATCGCTCACCATTAACCCTTCGGGTGGCGGTTATCAATTTGGTAATCGTATGGAAGTGTCGGTGGCGAACACCTCGACCGCCACAACTGCTGATGGTCAATTTATTCGTATGACCGACAATACGGGCCTCGCCAATACGGTTCGTGCCCTTGAAGTTCAAGCTGATGGCGGCACCAACACGACGGGCGTAAACACTGGTGTCATTGCCTTTGGAAAAACGTTTGGTATTCAGGGCGTTACCTACGGTTCAGCCGCCGGTGTTTCGGTGCCGGCCGGCGTGTATGCGGAAACCGCCGGGACGGCGAATGGAAATGCGCTCAGAGCCTATAGCGCCACCATTACTTCTGCCGATCTTGTTAGTTTTTATACCCAAAGCAGCGTGTTAACCGGCAATGGTTTAACCATGGACTTAGGGAATGTTGGAACTGGCTCAGGTAGCTTTTCCGGTAATTTTGTCAGCTTAAAAAATGCGAGTGTTAGTAAATTTACCGTTGATGACGACGGCAGCACTTTTGTTAGCTTGACCGGTACGGCTACCACGAATGGGCTTTGTCACACCTCTGCTGGTGACGCGACAAATGACGAAATCGTTGATTGCTCAGGCGCCCCTTCAGACTTAGCCGAAAATTTTGGTACCACTGACCCAACGATTACCGCCGGAGATGTCGTTGTCGTAACTGGTACGGCAACTGTCGCAACGGTTGACGGTCTGTTTACCACAAAGGCATGGGTGGAGAAGTCGACCGCTGCGTATGCCCGTTCGGTCATCGGCGTCATCTCGACACAACCAAACCAACTGTATGCAGACAATGTATTTTCGGAAGCAGAAAATCCACGCCCGGTAACCTTGGCTGGTCGAGTGCCAGTTAAGGTGAGCACACAAAATGGGGCAATCCAAACTGGCGATCTCCTGACGTCTTCATCGATTCCCGGTGTGGCCATGAAAGCCACGCAACCGGGCATGGTGCTTGGGCAAGCGTTGTCAGGGTTTGACGGTAGCGACATCGGAACAGTCATTACTTTTATTGCTCCGTTCTATTTTGACCCCACAACGGTTGTTGATCCGGATGGTAATGTGACCGTGCAGCGCGGTGCAGCAACGACAACGTTGTTGGTTGATGCAGTGACAACCGCTTCCATTATTAATCAACAAGGAAGCGGGGACTTGCTGCAGTTGCAGACTGACGGGGTAAATCGCTTACTCGTACAAAATGATGGCGCGTTTTCGTTAAATGTTCTGACGACCGATATGACCCTTCCGGTCTTTAGTGTTCAGAATGCCGACACAACGTTACTGACATTGAACGCCCAAGGGGATCTGGCACTCCGCGGCGTACTCGTTATCGAGAACGATAGTTTCGCTGGCAGCATTGACACCGATGCCACTGGCGAAGCTCGCATTGATTTTGAATACTCGCTTGGTACTGGTAAGCCAGTGGTGCAATTAACCGCCGAGGGCGAAATGCCAGTTCACGCGCAGGTGCTTCGTTTACTGCAAGATGAACAGGAAAATTATACAGGGTTCGTACTACGCACTACGTCGCTTGACGGGGCATTAGTAAGCGGCGCCACGGTGCACTATTTGGTTATTGCTAAACCGGCTGACTATGCGCCCGTGGGCATAAATGAGAGTACGTCGATTGTTGTCTATGATGCGCCAGCGACTAGTCAAGAAATTACCAACGTCCCGCCAGTAGAAGAAAGTGTAGTGGTGGAGAATGAAGAGGCGGTTACCGATGTTGAATCGGTCGAATCAGTAGAGGGTACGGATACTGTTACTCCCGAGAGTGTAGCGACAGTCGAACCAGAAGTTCCGAGTGCAGAAATTGTGGCACCAGCAGATGAACCAGTTGTCGAAATAGTTCCCGAAAGTTGAGTTTCGCCAGAGCGTATACTAGTTGCGTTAGAAAGACGGCAGCCAGCCGTCTTTTTTGCTATTGAAAAAAGTTGAGAAACGTGTTACAATGTATGCAGAAAATCAAAAAAATAAAGAAAAAATCAATATTATTACTTTTATGATACAACGTTTTCTTGGCGGTCACCTTTTTCATACAGCAGAGGAGTTGGCGGTAGGCCGAAAAGTTTCGGCTAGAAATTTTGAAAATTCAGTAACGGCTAAATCTTACTTAGCTCGTTCGTTTTTTGTCGTTGGGTTACTTGTGGGTCTGGGTTTTATTTTTGCCGCGCCGACGCCAACCTATGCCGCAGCAAAAACATGGGATGGTGGCGGTGGTTGTGGCTCCGGCACGAACAGGTACGCATCCTGCGCAGGCAACTGGAATAGCAACACACTCCCAGTAGACGGGGATTCAATTAATTTTACCGATACAAATGGGTCGCAAGAATTCTTATGGGACAATAATACATACGGGACCCTGCCAACAACGGTTGCCTCCTTTACTACCAACTACTATGGCTCAACAAACACCCTAACATTTCAGAAGTCATTAACAGTTACCGATGAATATCACGCCACGTCTAGTGCAGATAATGTAACGATTAATAGCGGGGTTACGCTAACGGCCGGTTATTTTTTTATAACAGATGCAACGGTTACAAATAATGGAACGATTAAATTTACTTGTACCTACGGCACCACCTGTGGCGGGACTAGCCATGACGCTGCATTTTATGGTTCTGGCGCACTTGCCTCATCAGCTTCAACTTCAATTGCTGAATATGCAGGTACAAATCAACCCGTATATAACGCCAATTATTACCATCTAAAAATATCTGGAACAGCCGTTAACTACGGTTTTCAAATTGCAAGTAATGGTCAAATATCAGGGAGCGGGACACTAACAGCTGGTACGGGGACAACCACGTTTAGTGGTAGCGGTACCATCAATCTTCCTAACGCTGGATTTACAACGTTGTGGGTAGGTACCAGCGGTACGTTAACAGTTAATCAGAATATTTCAGTGTCAACTAGCATTGGTGCGGGTCCGTTTACTAGTGGGAATACAATCACCTACGGGGGTACTCCGACCCTCACTATGACCGGCGGTACAATTGCCGCAGCTTCTGTGGCAACCATGAATCTTTATAATGTAACCATCGCTGGTGCCGGAGTGACCAGCACAGGGACCCCTAACATTGCAAACGCGTTTGTAGTTAATTCTGGAGCGACCTTTAGTGGTTCTATGGCGAAGACCGGTGGTTCAATAACGAACAATGCTGCGACATCGAGCGCCCTAACGATTACGACCCTAGCGCTTACTTCAGGCACGATAACCACTGGTTCCAATTTTGATTTGTCGACGAGTATTTCTGGGGCGGGGAATTTCACTGCCTCGGCAGGTACCATTACCATGACCATGACAAGTGGCACGGCGATAGCAGCGGGTGCCGGCACACTGACATTCAATAGCGTTGCTATTGCTTCTGGCGCCACCGTTGCAACAGGTCGTAATTTTAGTGTGGCCGGTAACTGGACGAATAGCGGCGGAACATTTACGCCAAGCACGTATACCGTTACGTTGAGTGGGGCGGGCGGTTCTACCCAAGTCATCGCAGGTAATACAACCTTTTATAACCTTACGGCGACAGCTGCTGCGGCTCGCACCATTCGATTTACCGCTGGCACTACCACTACAGTAACTGGCACGTGGACTGTCACTGGTTCAGCTTCTCAGTTAATAACTTTACAGTCTTCAACGACGAGTGCTTGGACTATTAACCCCACTGCGGCAAGCGTAAGTTACGCAAGCATTTCTTATTCGACCAATACCGGCGTGGCATTTTGCGCTACCTATTCTACCGACGGCGGCAATAACACAAGCTGGTCAATTGGAAGTGCCGCCAGTTGCGGCGCAACGATATCTGGTACGGTGTATTCGACCGAAGGTGGAGCAGGCATCACCGGCACACCAACGGTGCGTATTAAAGTAAATGGTGCTGGCACGTATAGCACAACGGCTAGTAGTGGCGTATTTAGCGTTTCTTCTGTCGTTGTAAATTCAGGCGATGTAATCACTGTCTATTTGGACACTAACGGTGGTAGCTCAGCAGCCCTCGTTACGGTTTCTGATGGTAGTAATACGTCGAGCCTCTCCCTCTATCAAAATCAGTTGGTCGTTCGTTATGAAACTGGTTCATCCATAACGAATACGAATCTTGGGCAATACGACAAGGATAACGATTCAGACATTCATTTTACTTCCAATGCCGGTGTACTGACCGTTGATAGCGATTACGAGTTGCATATTTGGACGGGTAAGACATTTGCACCAGGTGGCACCGTCACGGCTAATGGCGATGTGCACATTATGGGTACCTATACCGCACCAGCGACTACGACCGTGGCTGGCAGCTTCACTAACGCTGGTACTTTTACTCCCGGCACGGGAACACTGACCTTGTCTGGTACGAGTAAACAAATTACTGGTACCCCAACCAGTGAATCGTTCTATGACCTAACCATTTCAGGCACTGTAGCAAGTACTCGTAGTTTCACTGTTTCGCACACCATGACCGTAAACGGCACCTTTACACCAGGAGCAAGCGACGTTGTTACCTTAACGGGGGCAACGCTCACGGGGTCGGGGACAGTTAAAGTTACAAGAACGACAACTATCCCAGCATTCGTTAATCAATATGCCTACACCACCCCAGCGCCAACCTTAACAAATTTGACGGTTGACTACAGTGGTACTAGTCAAATAGTAACGAACCTAACGTATTCGAACCTCATCGTTTCCGGAACTATTACAACAGGAACGCAAACAGCAACAGTGAGTGGACTCTTTACTGTTTCGGGTACGTTTACTCCATCAGCCGGAACGATAACGTTAAGTGGGACAAGCGGCACTGTTTTAACCGTCAGTGGTACACATGCACCAACCGGCACGGCTACGACCGTCTACAGTGGCGCCAATGCTGGCGGCAATACAAACGTTGCAGCGGCTACCTACAACAACCTTCAGGTGACCGGCGCTGACACCTACGACCTCGCTGGGGACACAACTGTTTCGGGTGTCCTTACTATCGGCGGCTCAGCTACGCTCGACGGAAAGACTCGTACCATCACCCTCTCCGGCACTTCTGGTACACCCTTCGTCAAAACTGGTACCTTCACTCCTTCAACCTCAACCGTTGTCTACAGTGGTGCCAATGCTAGCAGTAACACCAACGTTGCAGCGGCCACGTACAACAACCTCCAGGTTACTGGTAGCGACACCTACGACGTAGCAGGAGACACAACTGTTTCGGGGGTCCTTACTATTGGCGCAAACGCCACCCTAGACGCCCAAACATACACAGTAACGCTATCTGGTTCTGGTACACCACTTGTAAAGACAGGTACATTTACCGCTTCAACCTCAACCGTAACGTATAGCGGTAGTTCACCTACCATTGCAGCGACTACGTATAACGTCTTGAATCTGTCTGGCTCTGGCACAGCAGTATTGCCGAGCGGTACCCTGGCAGTACTAGACTTAAATGTAACTACTGGAACAGTTTCTGCCGCGAGCAATAACCCAACCATTAACGTCAGTGGAAACATTGCATTGTCGAGTGGTGTTACCTATACAAAAGGTTCTGGTACTACGACGTTTTCTGGTGCCTCGAAGACAATTACTGACAGTACGGCTAGCGCACAGGATTTGGGTGTAGTTTCAATTTCTGGGACCTATGCTCTCTCGTCGAATGCTAAAATGACCAGCGTAGCCGGAGCCGGAGCATTAACAACGAATGCCAATACCCTAACGTTGACCGGTTCTGGTACCGTTTTGTCTGTTACGACATTTACCGCTTCGACTGGTTCTACGGTTACCTATACCAGCGGAAGCGGTGCTTCTGTTGGTGCAAGGACCTACTACAATCTGACCATCAATGGTACGGGTACGTTCGCTGCGGCGGGTGCTATCATTGTGAATAACGATCTGACGGTGACCAGTGGAACCTTGGCCATGGATACGAGTAACCTACAAGTTGGTTTATCGAGTATCTCAAGTTCTGGTAGCGTTAAGGTTGCGGCAAGTCAATCGCTCACTCAATCAGCCAGTGGGACCACAACAATTCTTAGTTCGTCAGCCGGAGCAAATTGTATTGGCTCCAATGGCTCCAATTGCAGTGGGACGGCAGGAACAATTACTCTTGGTGGCTTGTCGATTGGGGATGGAGTGTCAGGCAACTTCACAACAACTCTTGCCGGAGATGTCACTATTGCTGGTGTCCTCACTATTGCTAGTACAAACACGCTCGACGGTTCGACTCGCACCATAACCCTCTCTGACACCTCTGGTACACCGTTCGTGAAAACCGGTACCTTCACCCCTTCAACCTCAACCGTTGTCTACAGTGGTGCCAATGCTGGCGGCAATACAAACGTTGCAGCGGCCACGTACAACAACGTCCAGGTTACTGGTAGCGACACCTACGACGTAGCAGGAGACACAACTGTTTCGGGTGTCCTTACTATCGGCGCCTCGGCCACGCTCGACGGTTCGACTCGCACTATCACTCTCTCCGGCACCTCCGGTACACCTCTTGTCAAAACCGGTACCTTCACCCCTTCAACTTCGACCGTTGTCTATAGTGGTGCCAATGCTAGCGGTAACACCAACGTTGCAGCGGCTACGTATAATAACCTCCAGGTTACTGGCAGCGACACTTACGACGTAGCAGGGGACACAACTGTTTCAGGGGTCCTTACCATTGGCGCCTCAGCCACGCTCGACGGTTCGACTCGCACTATCACTCTCTCCGGCACTTCTGGTACACCGCTTGTCAAAACCGGAACCTTCACTCCTTCAACTTCGACCGTTGTATTTACTGGTGACAATGGTGGTGGAACAACAACCATTCCAACAGCAACCTACTACAATCTTACAGTGAACAATGCGAGCGAAACGTATGCGCTTGGTTCGGGGAGTCCAGTGGTGAACAATGATTTAACTATTACTGCCGGTACCCTTGACCTCGACGCAAGTGACCCGTCGCTCTCAGTAAAGGGAGACGTGGTAATTGCCGGTACGCTCCTTGGTTCGGCTAGTAGCCCCCTCAATGTTGATGGTGACTGGACCAACAATGGTACATTCACTCATTCAAACGGTACCGTTGCATTTACGAACAGTGCGGGGTTACTGGAAACGTCAAATATTGGTGGCTCAAACGGTACGAACTTCTACTCACTCAGCGTCACTGCGAATGGAAAGTATCTTCGATTTGCGGCCGCCAAAACGTTTGGGGTTGCTGGTGTGCTGACGATTACGGGTGGTCAAGCTATTCCCGACAACATTCGTATTTTCTCAAGTACTGTCGGGGCTGGTTCAAGTAGTGATCAGTGGCTGCTTAATCTCACTGGTTCCTCGAATGTTCTCTTCGCGATTGTTCAGAACGCTGGCTGTGCGCCAGGGTCAAGTTCTGTGGCCTCGCACTCAACGAATACAAACGCCGGGAATAACAGTGCGTGTTGGCCCTTTGGTGTTCCTGGAGCGCCTGATGTGACTGGTGGTCGTTTTGATCAACCCGGCGGGGGTACGGCTACAACCGGCGGTACAAGCCTTAGTGGAGGTATTAGTGGTGGCGGAGGCGGTGGCGGAGCACCAAGTCCTGACCGACTTGATGAACCGGGTGGTGGCGCACCGACAACGGGTGGAACTGATCAAGGAAGTGGTGGTGGAGCACCTGCTCCGTAGAAGGTATAAAGAGTAGACGAAGAAGTTGGGTGCCAGTGGCACCCAACTTCGTTTTTTGAAAAAGAAATGCTACACTTTCTTTACATTATTAATTTTTTGCTACTTGAATTATGCCGATTTTACGAACGGCGCCAATGAGCAGTGACGATAGTCAGCAGCGCCAATTATCGCGGCGAGGATTGCGTTCACTATTCACAACATTTTTACTCGTCATAGGTGTGTTGGTTGCTGGCTACGCCGCCTACGCAGTGAATGCAACGGGTCCATTCCCGAGTCGCGGCAAATGGCAAGCCGTCTTTTTGGCCAACGGCCAAGTGTATTTTGGAAAGTTGTCTGGGATAAATCGTCGTTACGTCACCCTTTCCGATATCTACTACTTACAGGTATCACAGGGGTTGCAGCAGGCAGCCACACCGGAAGGTGCGCCACCACAAGGACAGCCAAACATAAACTTGATTAAGCTTGGTCAGGAGCTTCACGGACCGGAAGATGCCATGCACATTGAACGAAGTAAAGTTTTGTTTTGGGAGAATTTGAAAGACGACAGTCGGGTGGTCGAGGCAATTTCCCAGACCAAGCAGTAAGCGGTTTGCCAGAACGGCAGCCGGGGCTAAGGTAGTATGAACAGGCAGTATGGTAAGCCGCTGTTTCTGTTGCTCTCAGCGGTGTTTACTGTCTGTACTACAAGTGCTGCCCTTGGGATTGATTACAGTAGTACCAGTTTTATATTGCGCGATCCTGTCGTGAGTGTTGGTGGTGGATATTCCTCTTCTTCTAGTTTCCAGTACACCAGCGTTCTTGGCCAAACAGTTATTGGTGAAAGCACCGCCGCGTCTACGATTGGTCGGTTTGGTTTTTTGTACTTCCCTTCGTTTATAACCGCCCCTCTCGTAACGCCAGTGGCTGGAGTTGAAGAAGTGGTGCTCTCATGGACGGCAGCTTCAGGAACGGTGGCCGTAGACCACTATGAACTTGGCACAGGAACTATTTCCGGTAGTGAAACGTATCAGAACGTAGGGAGTGTGCTTACGTTCACAAAAACTGGACTCACTGGTGGTACGCTCTACTATTTTACCGTTCGAGCAGTGGATGCTACGGGCGAGGTACTGCTTACCTCGTCTGAGGTAAGTGCCACGCCCACCGCAACGACGACTCCACCGCCTTCGACTCCGACCGGTGGTGGAGGCGGTATTATTCCGTCAACAGTAGGTGATGCGGCGCTTCCAGCTGCACCCCGCGCACAATTTGGTGAAGCGTTGGATACGGAAACTATTCGTTGGTATTTTTTTGATAGAGCAAATAACGAAACTGGTTTTCAAATTCGAGACAGTGACGCCAACATCCGTGCCACGACACCACCGTGGGTAACAGAAGACAGTACGTATCTTGATGAAACTAGTTTAGCGGCAAACGTCGTGGCGGCAGGTCGGCGAGCGTATGCTACCAATGTGGCTGGGGTATCCGCCCCCTCAGACGTCTATGCTCCAGTGTATACGGCAATAGAAAGACCAGTGGCGCTCGAAAGTATCCTTACTGACGGCGTCCTCTACCTACGAGCCTCTTCAGAAGGGTACAGTGGTGGGTTCAGTAATATGAGTAGCGGCCGTTCAGGGTTACTGTTTGAAGATGAGACGCACGGCATTGCTTCGGGCTGGGTAAAGGCTGAGACATTCGCCTTTGCAAGTTTACCGAGCGGTACGTATCAGTTTCGGGTTCGAGCTCGGAATGGTGACGGCATAGAAACGAATACGAGCGCTTCCATTGCAGTAGTCGTGCCCCCGTATACTCCGCCAGTGGATGCCGAAAAACCAATCATAGAAATTGTATCGCCTGCGAACGGCGCAACGATTACCACCGATACGCTCACTATTACTGGACGAACAAAGCCCGGGGCACGAGTAACGCTTCGGTATGGAAATGTGGAAACCTTTACTGTTGCAGGAAGTAACGGTATTTTCCGTTTCACTTTAGCGAATCTAAAAAATGGTACACAGCTGGTGCGTTTCATGGCACGAGCGCAGAATGGTGCAATGAGCGATAGTGTTTCTCTTACCTTTGTGGTAGCGCTCCTTGATGATGAACCGGAAGTACCAACGGTAGTTACGCCTGAACCGCCAACAGAAGTACCCCCTGGTGTCATCATTCCGCCTCGTGTTCCAGTGGAGCTGCCTGGACTGCCAACCCTGCCGCGTATAGAAGGATTGCCTGAAAATATTGTCGACGGTAGTAAGGTAGTTACTGGGGCTATTAAGGCGGTACGTGATTTTCTTAATGTCGAAGCTCCGGCCGCAGTCGCTCAGCTAGGTAGCGATGTTCGTTCCTTGGCGTCACGGGTAACAAGACCAACCTTGGCGCCGGTTGTTGCATTAGCTCGTTCTGTTGCTGCATCGGTCCGCGCTCGAGTGGCACTGGTGGCTGGTGAATTCCGTATTGGAGTTCGCTTGGTTACACGCGACGCGCCACGGGCATTCAGTAGTGCTTTCCGTACCTTTGCCGAGTCGACAGCGAATATATCCTTCTTCAAGAGCACTCAACCACCATATCTTGCCCGACTTTTTTTCTTCGCTCGCGCCGAGACTATACGTTCTATCGCGCAGCTCCGCGCATTCCGAGGGGTCTTCGTCCAGGGACTGCCAACGTTCGGTCGTGAGGTGCGGCAGCTCATTGTCGCCGTCAGTAAGCGTCTCCCCCCTGAAGAAACTAGTGCTGACCCCCTTATTGTGATGGTAATGCGCACTATTCGTGAAGATGTGCTCGTTGCTAGTACTGTTGCTCGTATGGTCGGTTCTCGAGCGGTAGTGCAAGTACCGGTGGCGCTGTCTGTTGCGCAGACGACGGTGCGTTCACTCTCTCCCGCACCGTACCTTCGTCAGGCATTTGAGCAAGGAACCCAAGATTTCTTGGCTGTTATCAGTGCCGCATTGCGAGCTGGCGATACTGCTCGTGAACGGCTGATTCTTTTGGCACGAGCATTGTCACCAGTACCTGCCGTGCGGCAGACCGTGGCACAGCTGCGACTTGATGCCGTTGCCTTGGCAGATGCCTTTGCCGTTAGTACGCGTAGCATCGTTACTGATACGAGAACGACAATTGGAGAATATCAGACAGCCGCGCAAGCTTTGGCCGCCGCCGTCACCCTACCGGATGTCGTAATTGATACGGAACAATTCCAAACCATCATTGCTTCTTATCTGACTGCGGGCACGGAAGCAATCACTCGAACGGGTACCTTTTTCACTACCGACGTTCCGAATATTGCCCGTACCTTTGTGGGTGATGTGCGGGTAGCTATTCGTCCGCCAAGTCGGGAGTCAATTATCGGATCCGGGCCGGACTCAGCTTCGCCGTTGGTTGCCCTGGTTCGTCCTCGACCAACCGAGGTGCCGTCAGCGCTTCCCGTTGACAGTGTCGTGGCAAAATCAAATTTTGGAAACGTGACGTTATTGGCAGCAGAAGATACGGCTTTGCGACTTCCGGCTGGGTATAGTTTTAAATTATTTGTTCGTCCGTCGAAGCCAGTTACGGAGATTACCGGTGAACTTATTTTGACCGCAGCGCAGGGGAGTACAGACGTAGAGGATGTACCAAGCAATCTATTCTTACGTATTCCCGCTGCCCAAGCAGCGGTCATAGCCCCCGTTGAGGCCCTGGCTTTGTCGGTCGCAACGTTTCCATACCGCCGTACAGAAACGGGTATTTATGCCGCCTATGCGAGTGTCCCCCCGCTTATTGGTAGTTATCAACTACTGACGCATCTGGCGTATGCTGATGGCACAGAGCGGACCATTGCTCGTGAAATTGAAACCGAGAGTTCAGGGTATCTCTATGCCATAACCGATCGCGGTCAACAAGAACGTATTCGTGGGGCCGTCGTTTCACTTCGAGTTGAACGTGAAGATCAATCAGGTTTTGTTTTGTGGCCCGGCCCACTGTTTGATCAAAAGAATCCAGTCAAAACTGATGAAACCGGTGCCTATCAGTTTTTGCCGCCACCAGGGACGTATCAACTACGTATTGAGCATCCAGATTATGAGTCTTATGAATCGGAGGTTATTAGTCTCGAATTTACCTCGCCGATTGCTCGCCCGATTGCGCTTACCCCGAAGCCACGAGGTTTCCTTGAGATTATCTCAGGGGCCATTCGCGATAGTCGCTAGGAACTAGGTTAGTTCTTCTCCTTCAGTTGTTTCAATGGCTGCAACGAGGGCACGAACATCTTGAGTCGCATTAGCATCGCAAATCAGCAAGGCGTCACCAGTGTCGATGATGATGAGATTATCAACACCAACAGTTGTTACCAGACGATTCGATCGATTGATAACAAGACTGCGTGTTGTATTAACGCCAATGTGGCGGCCTTCGATGGTGTTCGATTCAGTAGCTGTTCGTTGCCAATCGCGAACCGCCTGCCAGTGCCCGATGTCAGTCCAGGTAATTGGTGTGGGAAGAACGGCGAGCTTTATGTCGCGCTCGAGCACTGCTTTATCAATAGACTCAACCGCCGCCGCAGCATACGTTTGAGCGGTTACTGTACCTTGGAGTGTTGCGGCGATAATAGCACCTAAGTCTGGATTACAAGCAGCGATTCTTTCTAAAATAGTTTCAGCATGCCAGAGAAACATGCCGCTATTCCAAAGTGCGTTTCCCGCAGTTACGTAGCCAATTGCTGCATCTTTGTCAGGCTTTTCGTGGAATCGTCGAACAGATAGCACGCCAGGCGCTAGTTCAGCACCAACTTCAATGTAGCCGTAGCCTGTTTCTGGATAGGTGGGAACAATGCCTAGGGTGAGAAGATAGTCAGGATACGTAGCAAGAAAATCAAGGCCAACGAGAATTTTTTCTGCCAAGATTTCTGGGTTACTAATCAAATGGTCGGCGGAGAGAACCAAAACTGATTCGTTCGCAGGTACGCCACCACGAACCATAGAAGCCACACCGAAGCTTATTGCAGCTGCGGTCCCCCGTCCTTCGGGTTCTTGAAAAATGTGTTCTGGCCGCAGCCGTGGGAGTTGCTCGCGCACTTCAGTAAGCTGAAACTCATTAGAAACAACTACAAATATATTCGCAGCAGAAGTAAAAAGTTCAGCTCGCTCCGCTGTTGCCTGTAGGAGGCTCTGGTCTGATAAAATTCGTTGTAGCTGCTTAGGACTCTTTTTTCTAGAGAGTGGCCATAGACGAGTCCCTTTTCCGCCAGCGAGAATGAGAATTTGCATAGATATGCAAGAGTATAACATAGCCATTAGAATTGCCGATGTGATACTAATGACGTATAGTTTTGGGGCTTACAATAGTCCGGTTTGTTCCGATAATTGGCAGTTACTGTACTGCCCTACACCGAGGAAGTGACACCACGGCGCCGTGGTGAAGTGGTAACACTGCGGTCTGCAAAACCGCGATGCGGGGGTTCGATTCCCCCCGGCGCCTCCAGCTAATAATTCCAACAAAATAGGTATGTCATTTGAGAAGCCGCGTAGTCTAGTTATTTTTGACGGTAACGCGCTCTTACATCGGGCGTGGCACGCTTTGCCGCCACTCATGACTACCGACGGTCGCCTTGTGAACGCCGTTTACGGCTTCCTCCTCGTCTATTTGAAAGTCATACGGGAGTTAAAACCAAGTCATCTGGTTGTGGCATTTGATCGGCCTGAACCAACTTTTCGACACGAGGCCTACGAGGCCTATAAAGCAACTCGCGAAAAGCAGCCGGATGAGCTGTATGACCAATTGCCAATTTTGAAACAGGTGTTAGCGGCGATGCGAGTTACGGTACTTGACGCAGTCGGTTTTGAGGCAGATGACGTGATTGGTACTGTGGTAACGACGGCAAAGCGAGCAGGGTTAGCGAGTATCATTGTAACGGGAGATATGGACGAACTGCAGCTCGTTGACGAGCAGGTGCGTGTTTACACACTGCGTCATGGTTTGAGCGATACAATCCTCTATGACGTGCCAACAGTTCAGAGGCGCTACGGATTAGCGCCCAGTCAGCTTATTGATTATCGGGGATTAAAGGGAGACCCGTCGGACAATTTGCCAGGGGTGAAGGGTGTTGGTGAAAAAACAGCCACGTTACTTATTCAGAAGTTTCAAACCTTGGAAGGTTTATATGATGCACTAGAACGTGGTGAGCATGATGCGCCACTAAAACCAAAATTGATTGAACGTTTAGTCGAGCATAAGGCTGACGCTTTAATGACTCGTAAACTCTCAATTATTCGTTGTGATGTACCAGTTTCTTTTTCACTTGACGAGCTTGTTGTAGAAGCGCCTGATACAGCAACTGTTGTGGCGCTCTTTCAAGAGTTACAATTTTCTTCCCTCATCGCCAAATTACCAGGAGTGAATGATGCAGTTGTGATGGCGGCAGCGCGCGACAGCAAAGCCACTATCCCTGTCCAGTATAAAACAATAACCGATGACCAATCGTTGCAAACGTTAGTAGCAGTACTCTGCCAGGAGTCTTGTTTAGCCATTGCCACAGTTACTAGTGGTGATGAGGATGACTCAATTTTGCTTGGCATAAGTTTTTCCTGGGGGCCTGGTCTGGCGGCATATGTGGTGCTCCACGATGCGGCTCATCGGCTCGATGCATTGGCACCACTGTTAACAAATTCTGCACTTGCAAAGTGGGGTCATAATGTGAAGGATCAGTATAAAGTTTTAGAGCGGGCGGGGGTAACGTTGGCGGGCTTGGCTGGCGATACCATGCTGGCGGCATACCTTATTAATCCAGGCGTACGTGCCTACGACCTCAGTGCTCTGAGTTTTACTGAATTTGGTCATCGTCGAAGTCGAGCAGCTATAGCCAAGAAGAGCAAAGCGTCCGTTGTGCCAGAAGTTTCACTGGCCGAGCTCTCAATAAATGCGTGTGAAGACGCTGACTATACCTGGCGTCTTCAGGAGCAATTTTTGCCAAAGTTGAAAGCGCATAATTTACAGGCTTTGTTTGATACCATCGAAGTGCCACTCGTTCCGGTGTTAGTTTCTATGGAGCAAGCAGGCGTTAAAATTGATGTGGCAGTCTTAAAAGCATTAGAAGATAGAGTAGCTGCGCAGATAGGAAAACGAGAAAAAGAAATATTCGCACTAACGAAAACAACGTTTAATATTGATTCTCCGCGTCAACTTGCAACAGTCTTGTTTGAAACTCTTAAACTGCCAACGGCTGGCATTGGTCGAACGAAGTCTGGTTACTCAACTGCGGCGCCAGAGTTAGAAAAATTAAAAGGGACGCACGAAGTTATTGCAGCGCTACTAGATTATCGCGAGCTTACGAAGTTGCAGTCTACGTATATCACCGCCTTACCTAAAATGGTGTCTCCTAAGAGTGGCCGGTTGCACACGACGTTCAGTCAAGTAGTCGCTGCTACTGGTCGATTGTCTTCTTTAAATCCGAATTTACAAAATATTCCTGTGCGGAGTCCCTTGGGGGCACAGGTGCGTTCAGCGTTTGTTGCTGAGCCAGGAAATATACTTATTTCGGCTGACTATTCCCAAATTGAATTACGTATTGCAGCGTCATTGTCTAAAGATCCAGTCATGCTTGCTATTTTTCAGGACGGAAAGGATATTCACCAGGCAACAGCGGCACGTATCCATGGCATATCGGAAGCTGAGGTAACGAAAGAAATTCGTGCCACAGCGAAAGAGGTGAATTTTGGCGTGCTGTATGGTATGGGGGCGTGGGGGTTGGCAGCCCGAACAGGGTTGTCGCCCGCCGCAGCTCGGGAGTTCATTGATCGCTACTTCACAACCTTCGCAGGATTACGAACCTACCTAGACGAGTTACTGGTGACAGCCAAGAAGCAAGGGTTTGTTGAAACACTGTACGGTCGTCGGCGATACGTACCTGAATTGTCTTCGGGTGCCGTCATGGTGCGGCAGGCCGGTGAACGAATAGCGGTCAATATGCCTATTCAAGGGACCGCAGCTGACATGATGAAACTGGCTATGATTGCCGTGTGGAAAGGGCTACCCAGTATTTCCCCGGCAGCGCGTCTGGTACTCCAAGTGCACGACGAATTAATTATTGAAGCACCTATTGCAAGTGTTGGAGCCGTTGGAGCGTTTCTTCATGATGAAATGATTGCTGCGGCCAAGCTCAGTGTGCCGGTGGTTGTTAACGTGGCCGCCGGACATTCCTGGGGGTCGCTAGAGGCGCAGTAATTTATGGTGTTTCTCATTAGCGGTCCTGATACATTGCGAGCCCGCCGTAAGGTGTCAGAGATAAAGGCGAAATTTATACATGATGTTCCGAATGGCGCCGTCACCCGTATTGCTGGTGAGGGTATTACTGTTCGCAGTGTCCAAGAAAACTTTGGGGCTGCGCCGCTTCTCGCCCGTCGGCAACTCGTCATTGTGTCGGACCTCCTGCTCGTGAAAGAAGTAGCCGTTCATAGTGCGGTTGCTGCGTTTTTGGAGCGATTACAGCAAGCGAATGACAGCAATGTCATTGTTTTTTTTGAAACTGAAATAAAACAGGCCGGGCCACTCCTCAATTGGTTGAAAGCGAATGCGCTGTGCCAGGCGTTCCCAGTGCTAGATAGTCGGCAGATTGCTGCGTGGGTCGTGGCAGCCTGCAAAGAACGAGGACGAGCAATTACCCCTGGTGCTGTGGCGCAACTTGTTACCGGTAGTGGTGGTGACAATTGGCGGTTGCTGAATGAAATAGAAAAATTGCATGCCTATGTACCAGTCAACGCGCCGATTACGGAAGACGTTGTTGCAATTCTCTTTACGCCTACGGGCGAAGACAAAATTTTTGCAATGATTGACGCCGTCATCCGAGGAGAAACCGATACCGCAAGCTCGCTCCTCAATCGGCTCCTCGCCGATGGCGCCGCCGCAGAGAACATCGTAAGCCTGCTCGAGCAGCAGTTACGTACCGTGCTTCTCTTGCAGCTTGATGCCTCTGGGTCGGCATTACGTGGTGTGCATCCGTATGTAATACAAAAACTTCTTCCCGTCGCTCGACGGTCAGGAATGCTGGAAATTAGAAACGCCTACGCGGCATTAGCCGAGGTAGACGTTTCTATTAAGCAGGGGACAGTTGACGCAAAGACAGGATTGCTGCAGTTCGCTATGACGTCTTTTGCCAAAGTTTCATAAGGCGAGATTTTGTTCTCGCTGCCGCATTTTTTTTGAGCACCTTTTTCTTCACTGATTTATCAAGCATTTGAACAGTTGCTTTCAGCAGACTTTCTGCCTCGGCACTTTTTGTGCTCGCCGCTTTGCGTGCATTTTTCAACGTACGCTTTAGGGTCTCTCGAACAATCTTATTTTGTGCGGTGCGCTTCTTCGTTTGTCGCAACGCCTTCATTGCATTCGGTTTTCGAGGCATGTGTTTGTTGGGAAGTAAGATTCAATAAGTAGCGCTAGCATAGCAGTTTCCTTTGGAACGTCAACACTTTTTCTTATCTAACGTCCCTCGTTCGTTTTGAACGGCTGTTGTTGGGAGTAATCGTTCCAGAATGGTTCGCTCCGTCAGTTCAGTCACAGTAACCGCATTTTTCACTGAAAAAGGTCCAATTTCTGTACGACGAAGCTCTATAATGTAGCCACCCGTGCCAAGCGCTACCCCCAGATCGCGCCCTACTGCTCGTACGTATGTTCCAGATGAGCACGTCAGACTGATTTTTACGTCGTTATTGCTGTAGGTAATAAGTGCCAAGGCAGTAATCGTAACCGGCACGGGTCGAAGTGTCACTGGTTTACCTTGGCGTGCGTGAATGTAACTTGCGACCCCGTTAATTTTCTTAGCAGAAAATGGCGGCGGAAGCTGCATGGTGGTGCCGATAAATTTTTCGAGCGCTTTACGGACGGTTTCTTCCTTTGGTGGGGTAAACCCAGCCGTTGGTATTGGCGTCGCCTCGGCGTCGTCGGTGGCTGTAGTTGCCCCAAGCCGGATAGTTGTTTCGTAAGATTTAGTAAGTCCCAAAAGTTGTCCGAGTGCTTTTGTTGACGAACCAATACCGAGGATGAGGAGACCACTCGCATAGGGATCAAGCGTGCCAGCGTGACCAACCTTTATTTTTTTCCCATATGGGCGGAGCAGGCGTCGTACCGTGGCGACAACATCATGCGACGTCGGCCCGACCGGCTTATCGACCAGCAAGAATCCACTCGGTTGATTGTTTGAGGTCATGGTAGTCATTGTTGACGAAAAGGGTAATTTCTCGTATATTGAAGACCCTATGAACTTATCAGAGCTGGCTCGCCGCCTCAAGGTCTCTCCTAACGAGCTTCGGGAAAATTTACCCAGGCTCGGTTTTGATATTGGGCGGAAAGCAATTAAAGTTGACGATCGTGTTGCCACAAAAATTTTGCGCTCCTACGCACAGGCAAAACGGGAAATGGAGCAGCGCGACAAAGAGAATCGTAAGCAGCAAGAACTACAGACGGCAGTGGCCGCCGCCAGCACTGGCGTGGAGTTACCAGCCGAGGTAACGGTTCGCGAATTGGCGCAGATGCTTGGTATTAGTGTGCCGTTACTCATGACTGAACTTTTGAAGAACGGCATACTTTCATCATTGAATGATCGGCTTGATTTCTCTACCGCGGCAGTGGTCGCAGAAGATCTCGGTTTCACGGTAAAAGCAAAAGGTGAGAGTGGCTCAGGCGAGGGTACGGTTGGTGCCGCTGAAATGCTAAAAGAGGCGCTTTTGAATATCGAAACGCAGCCTCGCCCGCCGGTGGTTGTTGTCATGGGGCACGTTGATCACGGCAAAACAACACTGCTCGATACCATACGAAACACCAGCGTTGCCAAGAGTGAAAGTGGTGGAATTACGCAACACATTGGAGCCTACCAAGTAGAGCATAATGGTAAGTTGCTGACCTTCATTGATACCCCGGGCCACGAAGCGTTTCGAACCATGCGTTCTCGTGGCGCCAAGGTGGCCGACATTGCCGTACTTGTTGTAGCGGCCGATGATAGTTTGAAACCACAAACCCACGAAGCGCTCGCCATGATTCGTGGTGCCAATCTACCGTTTATCGTGGCTATAAATAAAATAGATAAGCCGGAGGCCAACATTGAACGGGTGAAACAGGATTTGGCTTCGATTAGTTTGCTGCCAGAAGATTGGGGCGGTAGTACTATTTGTGTACCAATCTCAGCAAAAAGTGGTGAGCATATTGATAAATTGCTTGAGATGGTGCTCCTTGTTGCCGATGTGAATGCCGAGCGGATTGTGGCGAACCCTGATGGTCGCGCTTTGGGCTCAGTTATTGAAGCTCGGGTTGATACCAGTGAGGGGCCAATTGCCACACTACTCGTGCAGAATGGCACCTTACGTCGCGATGACGTACTTGTGCACGGTGACACGTTAATTGGTAAGGCTCGACTATTAAAGTCTCACCTAGGCGTCACCATTGAGTCGGCAGGACCATCAACTCCTGTGCGAATTCTTGGGCTGAAAGAGGCTCCTGAGGTGGGGGATGTTTTAGAGGTTGCTGATAGCGACACGGAATATCGTACAGCGAAAAAGGTAAAACGGCAGCGTCAAATCATGGATGCCTTGCCAGCCATGCGCTCAGAAAATCAAGAAACACCAACCATTCTTCTGCCAGTGCTTCTTAAGGCTGACGTTTTGGGCTCGCTGGAGGCCATTGTTGAGGCGATTGAAAAAATGAGCACGAGTCAGGCTCGGGTTCAGGTGATTGGTCGCGGGTTGGGTCACATTACTGAGGGGGATATTGCTCGCGCGGCCGCTACCTCAGAAACGCTGGTGGCAGGTTTTCGTGTTCAGGCAACTCGTGAGGCTCGCGATGCCGCTGACGAACAGGGTGTTGCGGTCAAAACCTATGAAGTAATTTATGACCTCATTCGTGACATTAAAGAGCAGCTTTCGGGCAAGTTAAAACCTGAGATTGTTCGTAGCGATGTTGGTCTGGGCATGATTTTAAAGATTTTCCGCCAAGAGCCGAAACGGCAGGTTGTTGGTATGCGTATCACCGCAGGTCTTGTTACCGCTGGCGCGCTTTTTGAACTTGTTCGTGGTGGTGAAATTGTTGGGCGCGGTACGGTGAGCCGCCTGCAAGCGGGTAAGGAAGAAATTCGAGAAGCGGCCAGTGTTACAGAGTGTGGCGCAGAATTAACCGGTAGTGTGCCAAAATTTGTCGAACAAGATGCGTTGCGGTTTTACACTGAAGTTGAAGAGCGGCGTGCTATTGCCTAGCCGCTTATAAAGTTGTTATGACTCGTCGGACTGAGCAAGTAAGTGCAGAGTTAGCAACACTTATTGGTCGCTACCTCCTTGAGCAACCCGACGAATTAGATGGGGCATTGTGCACTATTACACGGGTGGAAACCACGCCGGACTTAGCGCATGCACTCGTTTTTGTGAGCATTTTACCGGATCAGCGGCGAGGAAGTGCGTTGGCGGTACTACGGCATTTTCAGCGACCATTTGCGAAACGACTCTTTCATGATTTGACCATGAAAGTAATTCCACGAATTCATTTTCATATTGACGACGTCTTCGTGCGAGCGAATGCAATGGAGACGTTACTAAATCAAGTAGCGGCTGAGCTTCCTCCACTTGAAGATGTCGCAGAGAAGCCATGACCTTTAATGCTTTTCGAGAAGCGGCCGATACCCTTCGCGCCTCGCGTAATCCGCTTATCATTCTTTTGCGGGATGTCGATGCGGATGCGCTCGGCACCAGTATGGCGGTGGCCCGGGCAGTTGCCCAGCAGGGTGCCCACGTTACGCTCTACTGTGGTGAACCTATCCCGGCCAATTTAGCTTTTCTGTTAGACGCTGCATTCCCTATTTCGACGACGTTGTCGCAGAGTGTCTTGGCGGCAACTGATGCGATAGTCGTTGCTGATGCCGGCGCTTTAGAAAGAACGGGTGTGGCCGAGGAAGTACGCGCATGTGTTGCACGGGGGGTTCCACTAATCAATATCGATCACCACCAAGTCGCGGCTGCGTTTGGCACCATCAATCTCGTTGATGCTGGCGCGTCTGCCGCTGCGGTTTTAGCCTACGACCTCATTAAACTTGGTGGGTGGATTATTGATCGTGATATGGCCACGGCAATATTGGCTGGAATCGTTGCTGACACCGGTAATTTTTCGAATGGCGGCACCACTATCCGCGCATTGGAAGTGGCGGCGCACTGTTACGCAACTGGTGCCGAATCACGATTAGTCATTCGCGCGCTCTACAATTCAAAACCGGTGAATGCTTTGAAGCTGTGGGGAGAAATTCTCTCACGGCTGACAAAGCATGAACGTCTTGGCATAGCGAGCACGGTAATTCTTGATGACGACTTTGAAAAGTACGCTATTGATGAAGAGTCTACCGAAGGGCTCGCTAATTTTTTGAATGGTCTTAGTGACGTGAAAGCCGCACTTATTTTAAAGCAGCTACCGAATAACGAGATTCGTGGCAGCCTGCGTACAACCAGAGACGATGTTAATGTGGGTAAATTAGCACAGGCCCTTGGTGGTGGCGGTCATCGAAAGGCTGCCGGATTTACTATACCAGGTCGCATAGTTCGTTTTAAAAATGGTTGGAAAGTTGTTTAAAAGTTGCCACGGGCAGAAGAGCGGACTATCCTAGTAGCCATTAGCCATTAGCCATTAGCCATTAGCCATTAGCCATTAGCCATTAGCCATTAGCCATTCTATTATGGTTCTTATTCCAACGGTCATAGAAAAATCAAATTTTGGTGAGCGAGCATATGATATTTACTCTCGTTTACTAAAAGAGCGAATTATATTTCTTGGAGATGTTATTGATGATCACGTTGCCAATACGGTCATCGCGCAACTTTTATTTCTAGATTCGGATAATTCAAAGAAGGATATAAAATTGTATATCAATTCACCTGGTGGCTCGGTAACGGCTGGGCTCGCAATATACGACACGATGCAGTACGTCAAAGCAGATGTCTCCACCATTTGTATAGGGTTGGCGGCGAGTATGGGGGCGGTACTGCTTGCGTCAGGCGCTAAAGGGAAGCGTTACATTTTACCTAATGCCGAAGTGATGATTCATCAAGTGATGGGGGGTGCTGAAGGTCAGGCATCGGACGTTAAAATTCGAGCTGAGCATATCGTCCGAATCAAAGATCGTCTCAACGCTATTTTGGCAGGCCACACGAATCAACCAGTAAAGAAGGTGGAGCAAGATACGGATCGTGATCGATTCATGACAGCCAAGGATGCACATCAGTATGGCATTGTCGACAAAATAATTACTTCATCGCCGAAAGCGTAGAGTGGCTAGTAGGGTGTATTGTTAAGGCATCTGGAGCACTTGGGGCCTTGCGATAATGGTATTTTGGTGGTATAGTTTCGCCGCAACGTTTCCTTTACCTATCCTCGAACATTCATTCGTTCCGAAACGGAATTGGTGATCGGCAGATTCATTTTCATGGCTTCTATTCCTGTTGTACGTGATTGATTGCCACCGACGCATCGTGCGCTTCGGTCTTGTGTGCACCAACTAAAAAGTTCGGTACGGGGGTGTTCGTTTACGAACACACTATGTCTGTAACTGTGGTTATTATTTCGTCTATCCTCGCGCTTGGCGTTGGGGCTGCTTTTGGTTACCTGGCTCGTCGTTTAGTTGGGTCGCGGACCGTTAATTCAGCTGAAGCTCGTGCGGAAAGTATTCTCGAAGAAGCGAAACGTCGAGAGAAGGATACTGTCCTTGGGGCAAAGCAAGAAGCTTTAAAAATTTTAGACGAAGCGAAGCAAGAGATTGCAGGTGAGCGACGGGAGCTAAAAGAACAAGCCCAAAAAGTAGAGAAGCGAGAAGGGTTGTTTGAGAAGAAGTTACTAGAAGTTGACGACCATGAAAAACAGATTGAAAAGGACAAGCAACGGGTCGAAGAACAGTTGAAGCAGGCAACGGAAGCGCACGCCGCAGCCGTAACGAAGCTTGAGTTGTCAGCCGGTTTGAATCGTGACCAGGCTCGCACTGAGCTTTTTGCCGCTGTTGAAGCAGATGCCAAAGAAGATATCGTATCTCGAATTCGTAAAGTACAAGATGAGGGGGCGACTGAAATCGAAGAAAAGGCCAAGCGAGTGTTGGCCATGGTCATTCAGCGCTGCGCCATATCACACGCCGCTGACACCATGACGACAACCGTTGATTTGCCGTCTGACGACATGAAGGGTCGCATCATTGGAAAAGAAGGTCGTAACATCAAAGCCCTCGAGCAACTTACCGGTGTTGAAATTGTTGTTGATGAGACGCCCGGGAGCATCATGATTACGGGTTTTAATCTGGTGCGTCGTCACTTAGCGAAGCGAGCCCTAGAGCGGTTAATGCTTGATGGTCGGATTCATCCGACCCGAATTGAAGAATCAGTGCTGGAAGCAAAAAGAGAGTTAGCCCTTGAAATGAAAAAAGAAGGTGAGGCTGCTATGTATCAGCTCGGGCTCACCGGGGTGGATCCTAAATTAGTGCAGATTCTTGGTCGGCTAAAATTTCGTACCAGCTTCGGACAGAACGTACTCCAGCACTCATTGGAAGTCGGTACACTGGCCGGATTATTAGCAGAAGAATTAGGGGCAGATGTTCCAGCGTGTAAGAAGGGCGGGCTTTTCCACGATATTGGAAAAGCGGTTGACCACGAAGTGCAGGGTGCCCATACAGAACTTGGTTACCGACTGATGAAGAAGTACGGCATGCCAGAGCATATCGCCTACATGGCAATTGCCCACCATGAAGATCGCCCTTCTACGTTAGAGGGTGTCATCGTTCGCACAGCTGATGCTATTTCTGGTTCTCGGCCAGGAGCGAGACGGGACAGCGTGGAGCGGTACATTCAGCGACTAGAAGAAATTGAAAAAGTTTCTTTGGCGGTTCCTGGTGTCACAAAAGCGTACGCCATTCAAGCTGGCCGCGAAGTGCGGGTCTTCGTGACGCCGACTGAAGTAGACGACCTTGGCATGATTAAAGTTGCGCAGCTCATTGCTAGAAACATTGAGAAGGAACTCAATTACCCAGGTGAAATTAAAGTGAATTGTATTCGGGAAAGTCGTGTTATCGAGTACGCTCGTTAGGCTGCTTGCCATACGCAGTACGCTTTACGATATACGGGGGAGGTGATAGTGGGTAGTGGAAGAAATGTTACTCAGTGTAGCTTATAGAATATGAACGCGACGCATCTTGCAACAGAGGAAAAATTTAAAGATTTGCGGGTGTGGCAGCAAGCCCACGAGTTAACACTTTTGGTGTATAAGATAACAAAAAGTTTCCCTGACACGGAGCGTTTTGCCTTAGTAAGCCAAATGCGTCGTGCAGCAATCTCAGTGGTTGCCAATATTGTCGAAGGGTCTAAACATCGTACAACGAAGGATCGTATTCATTTTCACGTTATAGCAAATGGCTCGCTCGAAGAGTTAAAATACTACTTCATTTTATCGTTAGATCTCGGATTCATTAACCAGAAAGAGCAGGAAGACTTACTTGATTTGGCGAGAGGCGTTGGTGCTATGTTACATGGTCTTACTAATGCTCTGCGCAGTGGCGTATAGCGTAAAGCATATAGCGTATGGGTTTAGCCATTCTTTTCCTGGGTGACGTTGTAGGGCGAGTTGGCCGTACTGGTGTTGCGAAAGTTTTAAAGCACTGGAAGACCCAACTGCAGCCAGATGTCATTATCGCGAACGCTGAAAATATTGCGCATGGGAAGGGCATTACCCGGGCGACCATCGAGGAATTACGTGTCGCTGGTGTCGATGCTTTTACTAGTGGGAACCATGTTTTCCGAAAGCCAGAGATTTACGATTTTATTGAGGACCCGAAATTGCACATTACTCGGCCGGCGAATTATCCGCCCGGCGTCGCTGGTAGTGGCGCCACCTTGGTGCCCACCCCACATGGTGACCTACTCCTCATAAACACGATGGGACGAGTTTTCATGCATGAAACATTGGATTGCCCGTTTCAGGCGGTCGATTCGGTTCTGGCGGATTACCAAAATCGCCCGCACGTCGCCACCTTTGTTGATATGCATGCTGAAGCGACCAGCGAAAAGATAGCCTTCGGTCACTACCTTGATGGTCGGGTTAGTGCTGTTGTTGGCACCCACACGCACGTAGCGACGGCTGACGCAGAGATTTTACCTGGTGGCACGGCGTACATTACTGATGTTGGTATGTGCGGCTATAAAGGTGGTGTGCTTGGCGTTGATAAAGCTAACGTACTACATGCCTTTTTAACGCAAGAGCCAGTTCGTCATGAAATTCCAGAAGCTGGTTTGTGTGCTGTAAACGGCGTGCTCGTTGTTATTGATGCCTCTAACGGCAAGGCAATTTCTATTCGGCAACTGCACGAAGAAGTGATGGTGTAGTGCCTGGGGGGTGCGACATTTAGCAAAAACCCAGCCTGGCGGCTGGGTTTTTTGTACTCTCATGGGGCACGCAGGAGGAGAGAGATTTTCTCGCGGCAAACGCTTCTTTTTGAAGAGAGGCGTCTACGTTTGAGATCTGCGTACCCCATGAGAGTGGGCGAGGGTGAAGAGGAAAACGGTTGAAGATACAATTTTCTTTCTTCACCCTCGCCCGGCGCTGAAGGAGGCTCTTCGGCGCCCTTTGAAGATAATGCAAAGTCGCAGTATCGGCAAAGGGCAACGCACCTCATTATTATATGGGAAGAGGCGGAAAACGAGTGCTGTCGTTTTTCCGCCCCGAAGAACGTGGAGTGGGTGCATTTAGGTGCACAACCACTCCGCATCGACCGGGTTGACGCTCATTGATGAGCCTTTTTCCACGGTCTGGAGAAAGACGGAGGGGGTAGAAGGAAAGTACCACCACACCTCCGCAGCGCGCACAAATGAGCCAAAGAGTGACCGGACGGTTTTTTCCGTAGTCGTTTTCTCTTTTTGTGCACATTCCGCGCGCTAAAGAAACTAGGGTGGGAGAATCGTGGAGCGTTGCGCTCCGGAAGGAATTCTCTTGGTGGACATCCACCCTAGGGTCCACAAGGGACCAGTTCTTTGTGAGTATTTTTACCCACGGACCTTGGGATTAGAAGCTGGAAGTATTGATCCAAGGGATCACTTCCGAAAGAGTAGTTTCAAAGAAGTGGCGCAGGATAAGCCGAACCAAATCTTTTCTCTACCGCCTTGGCTCTATAGCGAGCACAAGTCTAACCCCGAAGTCCGTAGGCAGCTCTGATAACAGAGCACCCACGGATGTTGGCCTTGTTAGAGACTCCCACCACCCTCCGGGCTAAGCGCTGGCGTGACCCGAAGGTTGCCGGCGTAATGATCTTTTAGCAGGGACTCGCGAGTTTGCACCAGCGAAAGCCTTGCTTTGAAATCTGCCCGTCCACGAAACGTGGAACAGGTTTAGCCCTTAAGGGTGGTAGGAACCTCACGCGATAACAAAACGGCGCAGCCGCTTTTGAAAGAGACTGCGCCGTTTTGGCGTACACCAACTAACCCTAACGGGTTTGTTGGCGAGTCTCTCTCCTCGCGTTTTGACTGAGGTTAAATTCAAAGAGCACGGTTTGTTCCATTTAAGGAACTAAGTAGCATAGCGCAGCTTAGGGAATATGTCAAGACTTAACAAGAAAAGAGCTGTATTTACTAAGAAAATAGGAGTTTTTGGTCATTTGTGGAAACTAAATCTATCGGTTAGAGTACTTGTGTATAGAGTAAAAGCACGTTTTTTGAGGCCTTAATAGAATCATCCTTGAACCAGGAACGCCTTGAATTTTAAGTATAGGAAGAGAAGTAAATTGGTACGATTTATGACACCACATTATTTAAATGACAAAGATCCCTGGTTACTGGGAGAGAATATTCCTGACTCAGATATTTTCTTTTTTCAAATTGTCTTCTCGTCATTTACAAACGACAGAAGTTACTCGTTCATTAAAAAGTACAAGAAAGTAATAGCTCCGTACGATAAATTTAATATGAGTTTCTATTTTGGAGAGAGAGATTCGTATCTTGTTGCGGAGAGCGTATTAAGGGCTTTGATAGAGCGTCCAAAGTTTGCCACAGAGCTAAATCGTAATATTGTTGCCTGGTCCAAAAAACTTATGCTATTTGCGCGTAGGGTAGCAAGAAAACCTTTGCATAAATTTTCAAATACGGCATTGTGGCGGTTATATGATGAACATGATCGTGTGCATACCAAGCTATACACGTATGGATGGTTGCCAGTGTCGGTCGATATGTTTCACAACAATATGACCACTGAGCTAAAGCGACGCTTGGCAAAAGTCTGTACATCGAGTCAAGAAGTCAACGAAGCTTTTGTTTTACTTACGACTCCTTCACAAAAAACAATTATTGCCAAAGAGCGTGAAGAGTTTTTGGCGATTTATACTAAAGCAAAACCATATCTAAGAAAGAGTGTTACTGCTGTTGCATTTCCGCTAAGCCTTCAGAGACTCTGTCGTCGACATCAGCAGCGCTGGGGGCATCTTGGATATATTTACGCCGGTAATGTAGAGCCGTTTTCGGTGCAATATTATATTCAAGAGATGGTTGATCTTAAGCGAAGCAACATAGAGGTAAGTAGTTTATTGATAAAAGAAAAAAGCCAATTGCTGGAAGCAGTGCGTAAGCAAAAAGCATTTTATAAAAAAAATAAGATGTCTCCTGAAGATGTGCGTTTATTTGCCGCCGCGAGAGATTTTTCAATAAGTAAACTTTTTCGCCGCCACGCCCAGCTGCTTGATCTTTATCTTCTGCACAAAAGCTTATTATCAGAAATTGCTCAGCGCCTTAGCCTGACACGTTTTCAGGTCCAGTTTATGTTGAAAGACGAAATAAAGGCGGCGCTTATCAATGGCAAAGTTGATGACTCCTTGTTGTCTGAGCGTTTAAAACAGGGCGTTTATTATACGGAGCCGGGTCTTGAAACTGTTTACACGGGCCGCAAGGCACGAGTCTTGGCTAAGGCGCTTGCTAGTGTTGGCATTGGTGAAGGGGACGAAGTTACTGGTCAAACGGCCCAACCGGGTTATGCAAAAGGTGTTGTGAAAATTATTATTCGGGCGAAGGATATCGCAAAGATGAATAAAGGTGACATTTTGGTGTCTATCGCTACTGACCCTGATATTGTGCCAGCCATGAAAAAAGCCGGAGCGATTGTTACTGATCAGGGCGGCATAACGTCGCATGCCGCAATTGTAAGTCGAGAGCTAAATAAGCCGTGCGTGATAGGAACTAAATATGGCAGTAAGATTTTTAAAGACGGCGATATTGTTGAAGTAGATGCAACGAACGGGATTGTAAGAAAAGTTACTTAAATAATGTGACTCAAAAAGGAAAACAAGAGTGGATACTAGGAAACGAGGAGGAGGGCGTTAGCCCGTGGTCCTTGGGTGTTTTTACGCCAGCCTTTCGTTTTGGTGTTGCTCGTCGCGCTCAATATTCCATCCCACACTTCATTGTGTTTGAAGGTACTCATATGCGTTGGATACCTAGTAAAAAAGATACAGAACAACTCTCAGAAAGGTTATTGAAGAAACAAATAAAAAATCAAAATTACCTTACGTTTGTGAGCCATCAATCGGTCAAATCTTGTGATAGATTGTATGACTTTTCTGATAAATGTTTAGAATATAATTACAGCCCTCTTAGCAATAAAGAGTTCGCCAACTTTTTTATCAATCACGAAAAGTTAGTTAGGGATGTTCTTGGTTGGGGCGTACTCCCGGCCTTAATGGATATTCCGCGCCCGGTGCTTTCCGATTACGCTACAGAGCTGCTATCTAAAAGAATTCGCCAGTTAAAGTTAATGGATTCTTCGGCCGATTGTTTTGCCAGCTTAACTGCGGATATTGATAATAATATTCAACGGCAAGAACGGTTAGCTTTAAAACGATTGGCCGTTGTGATTTACAAAAATCAGAAAAATGTAGAGGAGCGAATAAAAAAACATATAGCCAAATTTTCTTGGGCTTACTACGGATATATTGGGCCAATACTTAATGCTGGCCATGTAAAAAAGGAACTTAAAAGGTTGTTTAAAGAAATTAAAAAAACAGAAAAAGAATTAAAACAATTGCCACACGAAAAAAGACAAATCAAAAAAAAGCGATTGGAAATGGAACGTAAGTTAAAATTGACCACAGCCGAGCGTAAACTTTTTGAAGGAATGAGAGAAGTGATGATTATGAAGGCTGCTCGTCGTGATGCCTTGTCTTATTCTTTTTATGCTATGCAAGGCGCACTTCAAGAGCTTGCTCGGCGGTCTGGTGTGTCAATTAATCATATTCAAAACGTAGCTCCTTGGGAGCCGTCGTTACTGCTTCAAGGTAATTCTGATTTAAAAAAGGAATTACCAAAACGAAGTAAGATTTGTATTCTCGATGGAACTACTGTTAAACTTCGCGTTTTGTCTGGTGTCAAAGCAAAACAGTTTTTAAAGCAAAATTATAAGTCTGAAGTAGTAAAAAACAGTAAGGAGTTAAAAGGTCAGGTTGCCTGTGTAGGTATGGCTAGAGGTAAGGTAAAAATTGTTAATACGCCGTCTGACATGGTCAAGATGAAGCAAGGGGACATTCTTGTTTCTATTGCCACCACACCGGATATTGTGAGTGCTATGCGTAAAGCGGGAGCCATTGTAACGAATACTGGGGGTATTACCTCTCATGCGGCAATTGTGTCTCGGGAGCTTAATGTTCCCTGCGTGATAGGTACGAAGTTTGCAACCCAGGTATTTAAAGATGGTGATATGGTTGACGTGGATGCAAACAAGGGAATCGTGAGACGGATTAAATAACTAGCAGTTTATGGCATCAAAAAAAGATTGGTATGTTTGGGGTGAGTGGCCAGGAATTCCCTGGTTCAATAGTTGTTATATGTACACTCTTTCGTTAGATCTTTCAAAACGTACTGGTATACCAATTACACATTTTGCGACTGATTATAAAGAAGGGGTTCAACGCGTTTATTTGTTACGGCATGAATGGGAAAATGGTGGATTTTTGTATCTCAAAAAAATTCTCAGGAATCCTAATAGTTTAATCAAAGCGTTGGAGTCTATTGAGAGTAATGCAAAGAAATTAAAAGAGTTTAATAGCGAGGTACGGAAAATTGCAGTGGAAGCTTGCACATTGAATGAGTTGGCAACATTGTGTCATCGGTTTCACAAAATTAACCATGAATTATGGTCTGCGGGGATGGTTCCCAATTTATTAGAATTAAACCAAGCGCACCTTTCGGGTTATTTGCGCGGGTATATTAACAAACAAACTAAATCAGATATTTCTGCAGATGACTGGCAAATTTTGATTACGCCAACTAAAAAGTCGGCGGCCCAACAGGAAGAACTTTCGTTACTCTTGCTTGCTAATAAGATTTCAAAGAACATCAAGTTGAGACAGTTGTTTGAACGCAAGCAAAATGACGTTTCTGAAGCAATCGAGCTTTTACATTTTCCAAAGATTAAACAAGAAATTCGTCAGCATTACCAGAAATATAAATGGTTACAATTTGGATGGACTGGCCCAGATTCTACTCCTGAACAACTAATCGGACGATTGGCGGCCCTACTTCACGAAGGTTATGTTTCAACCTGCCTTCAGGACAAAATTCAGGCGGAACAAGTAGTAGCAAGGAAACAAAAATCATTGCTGTCGTCGATTGGCGTTGATAGAGAACATCGACAGTTGTTACAGTTACTTCAACGAATATTATTTGTAAAGACAGTACGCATGGATGCGCTTTACGAAGGTTACTCAGCCTTTCATCCGGTAGTACAGGAGATTGCTAAGCGTTTTTCACTTTCCTTGAATCAGCTTTATATGGTGTACCTTGGTGATTTAGAACATGCGGTGAGAACAAAATCCTTTGACCATGAAAAATTAAATGCACGTTCCCGTTATTCTGCGTGTATTAAACAGAACGATCGTCTTGTATTTTACAGTGGTGAGCAAGCCCATAAGAAAATGAGCTTAATAATTTCAAGTTTACCCAAGGTTAAAAAAACCCATACAGTTAGTGGTGAGTGTGGGTATCCGGGGAAGATCAGTGGTGTAATTAGGTTCGTTCCGACATCGAAGGATATGTATAAAGTAAAAAAGGGAGATATTTTATTATCCCAAGCAACTGACCCGTCTTTTTTGCCGGCCATGGAAAAGGCTGCTGGCTTTGTTACGGATTTGGGTGGCTTAACAGCTCATGCCGCTATTGTCGCTCGTGAAATGAAAAAACCTTGCGTGGTTGGTACAAAAATTGCCACAAAGATTTTTAAGGATGGCGATATAGTTGAAGTGGACGCAAGTAGGGGGATTGTTAAGAGAATAAAGTAGTATTTAGTTTGACAAATCACTAATAAAAGGGTATAATTGCTTTATTAAATTTAAATAAGATTATTATGTTTCACGAAAATTCATTTTCCGAGGCGCACAGAGAAGCAAAAGATGAAGGGAGAGAAAAAGGGAAAAATGTTTCTGTACAGTTTGTTTTTAGACGTCATGAGGAGCCAGGAAAGACTCCAACAGGTATGTCAGCAGATTTTTTAACTGAGAAAGGAATCGCTGGTGCGAAGCAGCGTGGACATGACTTAGCAAACAGTGGTGAGTACGTAATGTTTTTTGGTAGTAAAGGTGTTCAACGGGCACGTGAGACCGCGGGGCATATGATTGGCACATTTCGTGATGAAGCAGGGGCTGCTGCACTTATTAATAAGCCAATGACAGCAGAGGATCAGCAACGTGCAGGTCATGGTGAATTACCGCCCGGAGACGTTGCTATTTATCGATCGAGTGATCTTAATCCTGTTCCTAATTTTGCCAAAATAAATGAAGCAGCAAAAGCTGAGGGGGCAAAGACGATAGATGAGAGCGTGCAGTACTGGTTGGATAATCCTGAAAAGGCAAAAGAGTTGGCTGCGGGAACCCCAGAGGAAACGGCTGCTGAGTTGGCACACCGATTGGGTCTTGGTATAAAAATGTCGGGGAAATTATACGAAGACACGAACTTAAGAGTGGAGAATTTGACTCATGGTCCGAAGCTCGAAGCGTTACTACATGAAGTAATGATTGATGATACTGGCAAACGGGGGTTTGGCCGACTCGAAGAGATGGGAGGAATGTTTCAACCAGGTGAAGATGTAAATTTGGCAATTCATCGTAATGATGAAGGGGAACTAGATCTAGGTGGTATAGACTTTCGTGGAAAACACTATGGTGTAGATATGGAGCGTCTTGATGAGTTGCGAGACCTTTACAGGAAAATGCAGGAAGAAAAACGTAAAAAGTAACAATTAATTTCGAATCATGTTCAGTAAGGTATTTGAGGAGATAACAAAAAAAAACGTTAAAGAAGCCGGAGGCAAAGGTGCATCATTGGGTGAAATGACCCACCTTCTCCAAGGATTCGGCGGGCAAGCCCACGGAGTGGTGCCGCCGGGTTTTGTTGTTCTGGCCGGTGCCTTTGATAGATTTCTGAAAGAAACTAATCTGAATCTTAAGATTGAAGCTGTTCTCAAAAAAGTAAAATCTAAGGATTTAAATTCAGTTGAAGTTGCCTCAGAAAAAATCAGAGCTCTGATGGAACGGGAGAAAATACCAAAAGATATTCAGGTAGAAATTAAGGAATCATATCAAACGTTGAGCAAAGGAAGGGCTATGTTTGTGGCAGTTCGCTCGTCTGCCACCGCGGAAGATTCTAAGGCTGCTTCTTGGGCAGGGGAACTCGAAACGTATTTGAACGTCACAGAGAAAAATCTCATGCAGTCGGTCATGAAATGCTGGTCGTCATTATTTACGCCGCGAGCTATTTTTTATCGCTTTGAGAAAAAGCTTCATCGTACCCCTGTTTCAGTCGCTGTTGTGGTGCAGCAAATGGTTCAGTCTGAAGTGTCAGGCATTGCGTTTACTGTTCATCCAGTAACAAAGGATTACAACCAAATGGTTATAGAAGCGGGGTTTGGTCTTGGTGAGGCAATTGTATCTGGGCAAGTAACGCCAGATACGTATGTCATAGACAAAAAGAAATTTGGTCTTCTTGATATCAATGTATCAACACAAAAATTTAAAATTGTGAGAGGGCCGAAAGGCAACAGTGATAAAAAATTGAGTGAGGCCGCGGGTAGTAAACAAAAACTAACTGGTAAAGAAATTATTGAGTTAGCTAAACTGTGTGTAGCTATTGAGAAGCATTATAAACATCCGCAAGACATCGAGTGGGCTTTTGTAAAAGGAAAATTTTACATTACGCAGTCGAGGCCGATTACGACGCTCGGTTAATTGTCAGTAAACGTTAACGACCCCCTTGCTTCTCCTTGCAAGGGGGTCGTTCGTTATTTCTTGCCAGTTGGTTGAGGCGCAGCCGTTTCAGCTGAGCAAGGACCACGCTTCGCGAAATTTCGCGTATTTCCCGCGATACGGTCGTTCTCTGGTCGACCGCGTGATGTAGGCACTCTTTTTCCCTGCAAGTGCATCCCAGGGTATAACGTATATCCGGTCTATGATTCGACCCTGGTTATTGGTCGGCACACAGACGAAGAAGTCGGTATACTCCTTCAGATGTTTTCTTGTTCTTCTCCTGCATGGGCCGAGGTTGAAGAAAGCGGCTTCATAGTGGTATCGGTATTCCCAGTTACCACTTTTCGTCCAACTAGACCGCTTTTTCATCCAGCCCGTTCGAACTGCTATGCGCTGAGTTCGTCCACCTACCTGGACAGTAAAATCGTAGCAGCATTGCCAGTCGCTATATCCGTAGACCTGATGGTACGAAATACCCAGGTCAGCGAACAATGTTGCCATCCTCGCGACGGTCGCCGCGTGCACCATATGAGGTGCTTTTTTATTTTTCATCGGTGACACCCTCTTCAGTTGCTGGCCGTATCTTAGTTGATGCTCGTTTTGTGTCAATCTTTACATACTAACGCCCGAAACGTTATGATGAGCGCACTTCCAAAAGGCACTAGTGGGGCGGCCATGGTGTAGTGGTTAGCACAAGAGGTTGTGGACCTCTCGGTGAGGGTTCAATTCCCTCTGGCCGCCCCAGTGGTGCTTTTTGTACTTTAAGGACAACCCTTCGGGTTTTCCTTAATATTCCTTTCCTTCAGCAAAGGCCGTTCGTTTCTTCTTCCGCGCGACAACGAGCAGAGCTCTACGGTCGCCGTGCTCAGAAGAAACTCACTATGATTTGATAAAAGCTAGCTGAGAAAGACTTACATCGAGTAAAGAGGCGACTAGAGATTTTTTTGAATACAGGTTTGGTCAATTTGCTATACTGACGGTATGCAAGATACGAAACATATTGCCTGGCATGCTGAGCCGGTTCGATTAGTGCTTGAACATTTTAATGTAGTGCCAGCGACCGGCTTACCAGTCGGGGCGGTTTCAAAACAGCGGTTGGTCGATGGTATGAATGAGTTGCCATTTCGTTCTGGCCCACGATGGTGGCAACTTGCCCTCCATCAGCTGACGAGCCCGCTCATTTTTATTTTATTATTGGCCGCTATTTTGACGGCATGGCTCGGCGAGACGGTTGATACAACCGTCATTCTCACCGTTGTTACTATCAATGCCGCCATTGGTTTTTTCCAAGAGTATCGATCACAGCGAATGATGGAAGCGCTGCGACGAATCGTTCGCGTGACGACGATTGTTTTGCGCGATGGTACGCCGAAGCAGGTAGATGCGAGTGAGCTTGTGTGCGGGGATATCGTACTTTTGAAGACGGGGAGCAAGGTGCCAGCTGACGTTCGTCTTATTGAGACTACGGACTTTGCCGTAAATGAGGCACTGCTGACAGGTGAATCCGTTGCCGTGAAGAAACATACCGACCCAGTTGTTGAAGCGGCTGTTTTGGCAGACAGAACCAGCATGGTATGGATGGGAACAACCGTCGAACGCGGCGCAGCTAGTGGTGTTGTGGTGGCTACGGGATTGTTAACTGAAATGGGCAGAATTGCGGCGCTTTCCTCTTCGGAGGTGAATAGCAAAACACCACTGCAGCAACGGTTGCAGCAATTGGCTCGTACTATCGGTTGGGTCGTCTTTGCGGTTGGTGGCTTACTCATGGTGCTTGGGGTCATTAACGACATTCCTTTTACCATTGCCTTTAAAACCGCTGTGGCTGTGGCAGTTGCTGCAATTCCGGAGGGCCTGGTGGCAGCACTCTCCGTTGTATTGGCCGTTGCGACGACGCGTATTTTGCGACAGCGCGGTCTTGTACGAACACCGTTGGCTGCTGAAACCTTGGGTTCTACAACGGTCGTGTGCACAGACAAGACCGGAACATTGACGGAAGGCATAATGCAAGTACAAAGCGCCCATATTGTAGGTTCAAATACAGTGCCGCTTCTTACTTTGGCACTTGCGAACGAAGCCGTTATTGAACAGCAAGAAGTCGGTACGGTTATTCGTGGTGAATCGACAGATCAAGCAAAACTGAATTACGCAATTTCTCAAAATAGTGAATTGACGAATGCACGATTACACTATCTTGAGCAATTTTTTTTACCTTTTGATTCAACCGCTAAATACATTGCCACGTTTGTGACTGATCCGGCTGACCCTGGTGTTTTGCGGATACTTGTTTGTGGGGCACCCGAAGTACTGCTCGCTTCGTCATCGGTACTTGGAAACGGTGAGGTATTAGGTACTTCTCAGCAGATTTCATTAAAAGCCGAGCACGATACGCTTGCGAGAAAAGGGTTGCGGGTAATCGCAGTCGCTGACCGTACAGTTTCGATCAAAGAAGCGCCTCATGACATTGCGGCCGCACGTGTGCTGATTCACGACTTAACGTTCCGTGGGGTATATACGTTGGCTGACCCAATTCGGTCAGACGTTATCGAGACATTACAAGAAACACGGGCTGCTGGACTGCGAGTGGTCATGGTGACTGGAGATCATCTCCTTACCGCCAGTGCGATTGGTGCAACTTTAGGGTTTCGAACAGCGCATGAGTTTATTGCCGATGGATTATATCTTGATACGTTGGATGATGACGCATTGCGTCGTGCGGTGTCTCGCATTGAAATTTATTGCCGCGTTACACCAGAGCATAAAATGCGAATCGTGCAGGCTTTTCTGGCAAATGGCGAATCAGTCGCCATGACCGGGGACGGCATCAATGATGCCCCTGCATTACGTGCGGCGGATATTGGTATCGCCACAGTTTCCGCGACGGACGTAACAAAGGAGGCGGCTGACCTCGTGCTGCTTACGAATGGACTGGGTACGATTGCCGCGGCCATTCGTGAAGGGCGAATTGCTTTTGATAATATCAAGAAGGTGGCACTGTTTCTTTTTTCGGCGTCGTTTACTGAGCTTATCTTGATTTTAGCCGCAATTTTCGTTGCTGCACCACTACCACTAACGCCCGTCATGATTCTTTGGGCAAATGTTATTCAGGATGGGCTGCCGACTTTTTCATTGGCGTTTGAGCGAGGCGAACAGGATGTTATGCGTCGTCCACCCGTGCCTCGTCGTGCGCCAATCTTAGATTCTGACGGTCGTATTATCATATTCGGCACTGCGGTTATTCGCGACGGGCTGCTGGTTGGCGTCTACTTCTTCTTTCTTTGGGGGTTGTCGTATCCCTTACTGTACGCCCAGACGATCATGTTTGCCGCTATTGCCATTAATCCACTCCTGTATATTTTTGCTCTGCGCTCTTTCCGCCAACCCATTTGGCGGACGGGCCTCCGGGGTAATTGGTTCCTATTGGTGGCGAGCGCATTCGGTCTGCTTCTGGCTGGCGTTGCCATCTATCATCCTCTGTTCCAGCGTTATCTTGGTACAACAGCGCTTCTGCCACGTCATCTCGGTGTCATCCTTGTAGTTGCACTTTTTAATGTCGTGGTGATTGAACTTGTAAAGTACGTCGCTCGTAATCGCACCAATCCGTTGCGCACGGCAAGTGCCTAGAGTCCACCAACAAACTCTTCGAACGTTGTTTCCTTTTGAGGAATTTTTTCAGCCGATAATGGTAGGGTAAAAATCATTCGAGTTCCTTTTCCTTCGTCTGACTCGGCATGGATGTCGCCGCCGTGGTTCTTGACGATGTTTTTCACAATGAAAAGTCCTAAGCCAGAACCCTCTGTTTGCATTCGCACGACGTTGTCACCTCGAAAGAATTTGGTGAAAAGTCGATGCATCTGGTGTTTCGGAACCCCAACGCCGTGGTCTTCAATCGTAATCTCCGCATGATCGGTATACTTCTTTACGCGGACATCAATTAATCCGCCCGGCTGAGAGTATTTGATTGCGTTCTCAATGAGGTTTTGCAGTACGAGCTCCATTTTTGCTGGATCAATCTGTAGGGGCGGGAGGGTGAAGTTCGGCTTGTCGTAGGCAAGGCTTACCCCGTGCGCGGCTGCCTCAACACGGAACCGCTCAATAGCCTTTTCGAGGTAGTCGAGCATATCAGTTGCTTGGAAAACATAACCGAAACGTCCTTCTTCAATACGGGCGACGTTGAGTAGATCACCAACGAGCCGAATCATTCGCTCATTTACTTTGTATCCACGATCGAGAAAGTCACGCTGTTCTTGACTAAGTGGGCCAATATCTCCATCACCGAGCATTTTCATTGTCCATTTTACTGCTGACAGTGGGGTGCGCAATTGGTGAGCCGCAATCGAGATGAATTCTGATTTCATTTGGCTAATGAGCTGTTCGCGTCGACGTTGGACTTCCAGTCGATCAATCATGACGTTAAAGGCCTCGGTTAATTCAGCGATTTCATCTCGCGACGTCGGCTTTAGTCGATACTGCAGATCGCCCTCACCAACCAGGTGCGTCAGACGGACGAGTCGTTTGAGTGGGCGAACGAGAGAAGCAGAAATAATACTTCCAGCAAAAATGACCATAATAACCACAAGCACCAGAATAAGTATGTTCTGGGCCAAGAGTACTTGTTCGATTTGGCTGACACTGCTCTCTGGCAAGAATTGGCGAATGGAGCTTTGGTAGATGGTAACGGTTAACCCCGCAGAAATTGCGATTGGTGTTACCGATAGCATGAAAAAAGTTATGAGGATGCGCAAAAAAACAGAGCGTCGGCTCACGCCGAGCGTTGGCGTTGCCGGTAGTTTGGGCAGCGGTACTTCTGCGCTCAGGTCAACCGTGAACGGGTTTTTTAGTGCTTCCGTTTTTGGTATCACTTCATTGGTTGGCATATGACCCTTCAGACTGTGTTACAAAAAGTTGGCTTTCATCCTTCGCCTCGTCATGAGTGATGATAATGTACACAAACAGGAAACCAGCAACGTATAACAGCCGGAAAACAACAAGTGGCCAACTAGTGATGACTTTTGATTCGTCTATACTGCCCAGGAGTAAGTAAAGCAGTAGAGGAGCAGCTAGCAGTGCTTGATAGACGTCGCCATTTGTTGCCCGGTTTCTTAAGCGATGAACGATATCATAGATGGCAAGCGCAGCGAGTATTATTACTTCAATGCCGAAAATGCGAAATGAGTATATATTCACCGTTGCCTCGGCAGAAAAGCTCGTCACGTCATTTAAAGGGATTCCGCCTGGCCGTAACACGAAAGCCAAAGCGGCAATACCCATACAGAACGAAAGTAACGCCGCTATAGTGCTGAACAATTGAGAGTTTGTCACTCGTAAAACAAGAAAAGCGAACAAGGCAGGACCACCAAAAAAAACAGATGCTTGCACAAGCATGTCGGCGTAACCAATCCATTCCCCAGCGTATCCTAAACCTGCCGCCACATAGCGCACCGCAGAGCAGCCCCACACAAGGGTTGTAAACCACCAGAACCACGTATACGACTCAAGCGCCGGTGTAGACCAGGTGTGCCGGCGGGTCAAACGTATCGTTAGAGCCAATGATGCTAATGCAACCGTGGCGCTTACAAATGCGTTCACCATTATGCCGATGTTGACGATAGTCCCTGAAAGCATGAGGAAATTGTACCATAGCTGGCTTAAAATATAGCCGTAGATTCCTCGACGAGACTCTGAGCATTCTTTATACTGACAGCTAGTTAAGGTGCGCTCGCTTCATACTAGTTAATAACGCATGTACCTCGAGAAATTAGAAATTCAAGGATTTAAAACCTTCGTTCGTAAAACTACCCTTACGTTCCCTCAGCCAAAAACTGGTGAGCGTCGTGGCGTTGCTGGAATTGTCGGCCCTAATGGTTCCGGTAAGTCAAACTTTGCCGATGCCTTGCGATGGGTGATGGGAGAGCAAAGTTTAAAATCTCTACGGGGTAAAAAGTCTGAGGATGTTATTTTTTCTGGAACCGAGAAACTGCCGCGGGTTGGCATGGCCGAGGTGTCTCTTTTTTTGAATAACGAGGATCGACAAGCGCCAATCGATTTTAGTGAAGTCGTAATTACTCGACGATTGTATAGGAGCGGTGAATCTGACTACCTCATTAATAATAAAAAAGTTCGTTTGCAAGATGTCACCCTCCTGCTCGCTGAGGCCAGCTGCGGACAGAAAACCTACAGTATTATAGGGCAGGGTATGGTCGACGCCATTTTAATGGCCACACCACTTGAACGGAAGGCCTATTTTGACGAAGCATCTGGTACCCGACCCCTACAGTTAAAACGTGAAGAAGCAGAGCATAAGTTGCGACAAACTGAAGATAATTTGCGACAGGGCGACGTACTCATTGAGGAAATTGCTCCACGACTTCGTTCATTAACAAGACAGGTTCGAAGATTAGAGCGGCGGGAGGAGGTTGAAAAAGAACTTATCGAGCTGCGACATCATTTTTATGGTTCCGCCTTGTTCCAGAGTCAGCAAGCTATGCGCAGAAGTGAAGCAGAGCTGAATGCAGCTGCGGCACTGAGAGAAACAGCCACAAAGACGTTACAAACACTTGAAGAACAATTTGGCACACTGGAACGAACTGTTGGGGACGGCGAAGGATACCAACGCTTAACAGCCGAGTATCAACGTATTTGGGATGCCCGAGCGGCGGTTAGTGAGAATATTTTACGGTTGAAAAGTCAACTGGCGGCGAGTAGCGCAGCCGTAAACCAGGCAGTATCGGTGCCAGCATTAACTGAAGTTTACCATGCGCTGGAACGAACGGTGGGTGCTTTACTCGATGCAGTAGAGGGACAAAAGCAACTAGATAGCGTAGCTATTCAAGCGCACAGCAATTCGCTGCGAGAGCATCTTGTTGTTTTTCGAGGCCATTTATTTGGGGCTACAGAGGACGATACAGAAAACACTACGTTTACTGCTGAATTAGAACAGTTTGAGAATGAGGCCACACATCTCGCTAAGTCGCTTGATGCGGCTCAGCAGCAAATGCAGCAGTTCCACGAAAAAGAGCGAGAGAAAAATAAAACTATTTTTGACCTCGAACGCAGTGTTCGCACGGCTCGTGAACACGTAAGTGGTTGCGTTGAGAAAGAACATGAACATCAAATTACACTCGCTCGATTAAGTGCGACTCGTGAAGCGTTGAATCGAGAAATTGCGGAAGAGTTGAATGGCGCAACACCACGACCCGAGACAACACTATTTTCTGAACCAGAGCAAAGTGAGATGCGGCACCGCATGGAGGGGCTAAAGCGCCGCCTGGCAGAAATTGGAACGATAGACGAAGAAACAGCAAAAGAGTACGAAGAGACAAAGACACGGTTTGAATTTTTAACTGGTGAAGCCGAGGATCTTCGCAAGGCAACGCATGACCTTCGGCGTGTGGTGCGGGAGCTTGATGAAACGATTGCCCGACAATTTACAGAGTCTTTTCAACGCATCAGCAAAGATTTTGAAAAGTTTTTTACCGTACTTTTTAATGGTGGTACGGCAAAATTAGTGGCGGTGGCGGTTGACGACCCTGGGGTGAGCGACGAGGGTGGTATGGACTCGACCGGGTTTGAAGCGTCACGAGAACGAACCGGCATTGATATTCAGGTGACCCCGCCAGGGAAGCGATTGAAACACATTAGTATGCTTTCGGGTGGTGAACGTGCGCTGACATCTCTCGCGTTAATTTGTGCCATTATCTCTTCCAATCCATCGCCGTTTGTGGTGCTTGATGAAGTTGATGCTGCGCTTGATGAAGCGAACTCTGTGCGGTTCGCAGAAATCATTGATCAACTTTCTCATCGAACGCAGTTTGTCGTTATCACCCATAACCGAGCCTCCATGCATCAGGCAAATATTCTCTATGGCATTACCATGAGTGATGATGGGGCATCAAAAGTACTATCATTGAAGCTAGAGGATATTGAACGAACACTGCCCGAGACGGCTTGACGTGGCCAGTCTTTTTACCTATACTCAGTCGACGCTCTGAATGGGGCGCAATTAAATTTACTTTTGTCATTTTGCCATGGTAACTATTCGTTTAAGTCGTGTCGGCAAGCGCAAGCAGCCAACGTACCGATTTGTCGTTCAAGAAAAAGGCCGAGATCCGTGGGGAAGCCACATTGAAATTGTTGGTCATTGTAACCTGCGCTCTACCCCAACATCGGTAGTATTAAAGACCGATCGTGTGCAGTACTGGCTGTCGCAGGGAGCGCAACCATCAGATACAGTTTGGAACATGCTTCTTGACCAGAAGCTTGTGACGGGTGACAAGCGGAAGACAGTTGTGGTGAGTAAAAAGAAGAAGGCCAAGATGGCCGAAGTGGTTGCCAAGGCTGCCGCCGAGAAGAGTAAGGAAGAAGAGAAGGTAAAAGCCGCAGAAGCAGCGAACGCAGCTGAGGCAACTCCTGAAGTAACTTCTGAAGCCCCAACAGAGCCGGTTGCGGAGTAACAGTTGCTCGTACATTTAAAGGCCAACAAAACCCTCACGAGCGTGAGGGTTTTGTTATTAAGATTCGTTGACAGGCCGTGCGGAGGTTGCTACCTTTCAGCAAAGCCCCATAAGGGGTTCCAGGCTGCAATTAATACCCAAGGTCGACAGTACTGGATGTAATGAAGTAAAGATAGTAACTAAAAACAATGGAAAAAGATCAAGAGTTTGTTGAGTATGTTGTTCGTGGTTTAGTGAATAGTCCTGACGAAGTTCGCACTGAGCGAACCGTTGACGAAATGGGTGTGCTCATTACCGTTTTTGTCGCACAGGACGATAAGCGATATGTGATTGGTCGAAAGGGTCAGAACGCCCAGGCGCTTCGAACCTTGCTGCGTGTTGTTGGCGCTAAGAATAATGCTCGGGTGAACCTAAAAATTTACGAGCCAGAGGAAGAGCGACAGGCTCGTTTTGCGAAGCGTGATGCTGAGCGACCACAGGGTGAAGCACCAAGTCGTGCCCCTCGTGAAGCGGCACCAATGACGAGAGACGAAGACATCGACACTAGTGCGGTGGACGACCTCAAGATTTAGTTCGTTTTTGTAGAACGATAAACATACCCCGACGTACGTCGGGGTATGTTTTTGCTTTTTTTTCTTCAGTAGGTAATGATTGACTTATGCTTACGATAGACATCCTTACCCTTTTTCCAAATATATTTGATTCGTACTATGGCGCGTCAATTTTAAAACGTGCGCAATCGAAGGGGGTTGTTCGTATTGCCGCCCATAATATTCGTGATTTTACGGCTGGTCCGCAGCATATGACCGATGATCGACCATACGGAGGTGGGGCAGGCATGGTGATGTTGGCAGAACCTATTTTGAAAGCGGTAGAGGCTGTGAAAAAAAACAGTAAGACTTCAGCAAAGCGACGAAAAATTATTGTTATGTCGGCCAAGGGAAAACCATTTACTCAGAAAATGGCGTATACATGGGCGAAACAGTATGGTCACCTTGTTATTATTAGTGGTCGGTACGAAGGTATTGATGAACGAGTAACGAAAATTCTTGCTGCCGAAGAAGTGTCGATTGGGCCCTATGTTCTGACCGATGGAGACGTGGCTGCTATGACTATCACTTCTGCGGTTACTCGGCTTTTGCCCGGTGCTATTCGACTGGAATCACTGGCTGAAGAATCTCACTGGGATGCACTCGTCAAAGAAGAGTCACAAGAGAATGGTTCGCTTGAGTACCCGCACTATACTCGACCAGAAATCCTTACGTGGAAGCGCAAAAAGTACACGGTGCCGAAGGTCTTGCTTTCCGGAGATCATAAAAAAATTGACGAATGGCGTAAGAGTGAGCGACTAGAAAAAACCACTTGACTGACTACGTAACGGCTTTTAGGATTAGTGCACTACGCAACGTCCTAAAAAAGAGGAGGAAAGGAACGATGAAATCGAGCACCCGGCCGGTAGTCGTCTACGCCCGTAGTTACTGGTACAGTTTCCTGCGCTACTGGCGGAAACTGGAAGCCCGGTATGAAGAGTTTGATGCGACGTACCGTCGCATCTATCCAAAGTGAGCCTTTGGGGCCGAGGGATGACGCCGTTGTCTCCCTCGGCCTCGGCACAATGGTTGACCGCTTTATGTAAACTCTGTATTATTTTTTCCAATCAAAGCGGAGGAGGATTGCGATGGGTGTACTTGGAACCGTTGTGTTTGATGTAGTCATTGGGTGGCCGTTCGCCCTTGTGGCCTTTGTCCTCTGGAAAGACGGCGCATTCGATCAGCGCTCAAAGCCCCCAAAGGTTTGAGCAAAACCCGAGCCTGGAGGAGGCGAGGAATGGAAAAACTGAACCAGTTTTACCACCTCGTTTCCTCCCGCGCTCGGCAAAAATGACCACTTGACACCCCCGGCTGGGGGTTTTATTATATGTAGGCTAACAAATTAATAGCAAAGGCTATTTACTAGCTAGCCGTTACAAGTGTAGTGGTCCCCGAGAAGCTTTTTCGGAGGCAGACAAAAGGGCGAAACTTTGGTTTCTCTCTTTTTTCTTCCGACGAGAGCGATTACCCAGAGAACGTGCTACGCCGCTTCAATTGAAGCGGTCGAGGAGTTCTTCAATCGTTTTTTCGGAAGCTAACAGAACATTGACAACTGTACAGTGGTAAGGAAACTTCATTGATTTCTTTTCGCTGGATAAACGAGCCGGTGTGCTCGTGGACCAGCACCCTTCTTGGAAAGTATCGCAAGATATTTAAAAGAAGATACTCATGAGAGTTTGATCCTGGCTCAGGATGAACGCTGGCGGCGTGTCTAAGGCATGCAAGTCGAACGACTGACGCAAGTCGGAAGTGGCAGACGGGAGAGTAACACATTGGTAACCTACCCCACATAGGAGGATAACCCCGTGAAAACGGGACTAATACTCCGTATAATCCTTCGGCTTAAGTTGAAGGATGAGAGGCGCAAGCCGATGTGGGAGGGGCCTATGCCCTATCAGCTAGTTGGTGAGGTAATAGCTCACCAAGGCTACGACGGGTAGAGGGCGTGAGAGCGCGACCCTCCTCACTGGGACTGAGACACTGCCCAGACTCCTACGGGAGGCTGCAGTCAAGAATCTTCCGCAATGGCCGAAAGGCTGACGGAGCGACGCCGCGTGCCAGAAGAAGGCCTTCGGGTTGTAAATGGCTTTTCTCAGGGACGAATTAATGACGGTACCTGAGGAATAAGAGGTTGCTAACTCTGTGCCAGCAGCAGCGGTAATACAGAGACCTCGAGCGTTATCCGGATTTATTGGGCGTAAAGGGTCCGCAGGCGGTCTAATGCGTCTCTCGTTAAATGGTTCGGCTCAACCGAACCACTGCGTGAGATACGGTTAGGCTAGAGGCTGGGAGAGGTATGCGGAATTGCTGGTGTAGTAGTAAAATGCGTTAATATCAGCAAGAACACCAAAGGCGAAAGCAGCATACTGGAACAGTTCTGACGCTCAGGGACGAAAGCGTGGGGAGCGAAAGGGATTAGATACCCCTGTAGTCCACGCCGTAAACGATGAATGCTAGGCATTGGCAGTATCGACCCTGTCAGTGTCGTTGATCTAAGGTAACCCCTTAAGCATTCCGCCTGGGGAGTACGGCCGCAAGGCTAAAACTCAAAGGAATTGACGGGAGCCCGCACAAGCGGTGGAGCATGTGGTTTAATTCGACACTAAGCGAGGAACCTTACCAAGGCTTGACATCTCTGGAATCCGCCCGAAAGGGTAGAGTGCCCGCAAGGGAACCAGATGACAGGTGCTGCATGGCTGTCGTCAGCTCGTGTCGTGAGACGTAGGGTTAAGTCCTTCAACGAGCGCAACCCTCATCCTGTGTTAAATATTCACAGGAGACCGCCCGGGTAACCGGGAGGAAGGTGAGGATGACGTCAAGTCAGCATGGCTCTTACGCCTTGGGCGACACACGTGCTACAATGGGGTTAACAACGGGACGCCAAGTCGAGAGACGGAGCAAATCCTAAAATAACCCCCCAGTTCGGATTGAGGTCTGCAACTCGACCTCATGAAGTCGGAATCGCTAGTAACCGCGCATCAGCCACGGCGCGGTGAATACGTTCTCGGGCTTTGTACACACCGCCCGTCACGTCAAGAGAGCTGGTCGCACCCGAATACCCAGTCCGGGTAGAAGGTGAGGCTGGTGATAGGGACGAAGTCGTAACAAGGCATCCGTAGCGGAAGCTGTGGATGGATCACCTCCTTTCTAAGGAGATATATATGTTTCGTTTCTCACAAATGAAAACATAGCCAGTCGACCCCACATCGTTCAACTTTGTTGAACTATGAGGGGCCCCGCAAGGGTGGCAACACGAGAGATATTGAAGTTTCCTTCCACTGTACAGATTGTTAATAAAAAACCACTCCGACAAGTAGTCGGAGTGGTTTTTGGTGTCTGTTTAGTTTTTTGAATCGTAGGTAGCGGAAAGAAAATTGAGTGATTTGCCACTGTCTTTGAGGAGTTTGGCGTTCAAAGCTTCAGCCGCTTTGAGGTAGGTTAGGAGTTCTGGCGGGCAGTCGGACGCTTCTAACGCCCGACGGTAGGCAGCGAAGTCTTTGATAAGGCAGTGCCCACCAACACCGCGACCATCGTCATGAATAACATCGGTAAAAGAGGATTCAATATTGGGGTCAGCCACGAGTGCCTCTCGCACGTCGTCGTATGAAACTTCGTAGTGCTGGCAGAGTTCGTAGAGTGAGTTAGCAAAAAGAATTTTTAAGTAGCGATACACATTGCCGCCGTACTTAACAAGCGCCGCCGCACGAGCGTCCATTATTTTTACGTACGGCGCGGGTGGGAGAATAGCAATGACTTCTTCGGCGTGTGGTCGTGAGATTTCTGTGACGCCAATGATATGTCGAGCTGGGTTCGCCACTTCTTCAGCTGCGTACAATGCTCGTAAAAATTCTGGCGCATGAATGATGGCAACCCCTGGTCGGAGTGCCTGTAGTTTGTCGGTTGTTTCAGGGAGGATGGTTGATTTAATGACAAGCACAGCACCATCACGCACTAGCGGAAGGGCAGCGACTAGTGCGCTGTCGTCAAAGCCTTGTGGCGTGGTTGGTGTGGGGACAGCAATGAAAACGATGTCGCACGTTGCAATCGCCTCGCGGTTTTCGATGAAGGCAGGTTCGAGGCTATAGCGAACAATGTCGTAACCTCGTGCGGCAAAATTGTCAGCGTACGCTTTGCCAACAAATCCTTGCCCAATGAAGCCGATGCGTTTCGTCATGAATTTATTATACAACGAGAAAGTGGGGATGGTCATCAAAAATAAAAAAGCCCTCGATGGTGGGAGGTCATTGACGGGATACTTTAACTTTTACACTTCGGTCAAGAAACAAATTTTGATGGCTTTCTAAAGTGCTTTGATAGATATTTTAAGGCTTGCCGACGTACTTCGCGTCGGGCCAGTTATTCACGAGTTTCTAAAGAATAAAGATCGTAGGCAATTTCTTCGTAAGGATGAACTTTTTTCAATGCCACTAGAACATCATCGACAACTGCAGCATCGCATTGGCATTCAATACGTTCTTCTTCTACTTCTTCAAATTTTCCGACCTCGCCTATGGTGGGATTAGCACCTTTCTCCGGCTTAAAACGACCAATCCCTCTAGTACTAAAAGAACAGAAAGAATAATTTCCTAGTTTTCCAGCTCCGGCTTCGGCAATGGCTTTTCGACATTCATCGGCATTTGCCAAGGGCACCGTAAAAATGAGTTTGTATTTATTGGCCGACATAAGGTCTCGATTGTTTGATAAGTATTATTGGTGGCTACGATGAATAGGGTCGAACCGTTCAAGGGAACTTTATTAGATCCCGTCTTCAATTTCTCTCGGTATAAACCGAGCGAAGTTACTCGTAGTAAATCTATCGAACTATTCGAATGATGTTTTGGGTCCTCGTTCGAATAACTAACCAAGCTGTAACTATCATACAGAACGTATCCCTTTTTCCCGAAGAGCAGCGGTGACTTCTATGCGTTTTTTATTTTCTGGATCTTCAAACCCATTGGTAAACGACACTGTTAAGCCACCTTCCCGATTGCGGCTGGCTCTGATGCCGTCCAGACCGTCATGGGCGATAGGAAATGTATAACGATTCTTAAGTTGTTCAATTATTATTTCGTCTGAATATTCACGTGCGTTTAATCCGCACTCTGAAAGGACCTCTTTAATAATTGCTAGTGTACGGAAATACTCAGCATATTCTTGTGTTTCTAACCTTGGTTCCTGACTAGATTTTTCACCCATTATATTGAGGATTCAACTTTGAATAATATAAAGGTAAGACGTGATATTATTTTTAGCCATCCTTCGCCAAGGCTTCGGAGGACATTCTTCGCTTTTCTTCTTAACTACTTTATGGCTGTGCCATTCGTGGCTCGAAGAGCGAAGAATGGTGGGCGTGGATGGACTCGAACCATCGACCTCTTCATTATCAGTGAAGTGCTCTAACCAACTGAGCTACACGCCCTTATGAATGCGAAATCTCAAATGAACAATGTTTCCAGTCTACTACTCTTTACTATTCGACAAACCCGTCACGATACGAAGCGATGAGCGGGTAATCTCCGCCAGAGGCGGATCCGCCGTTGGCGGAAGCTGCTTGTCCGCCGTAGTTCGCCGCGGCGAACGGAGGAGGGAGCTACACGCCCGTAATTTTCAATGTGGGGGCACTATAGCAGACGAGCTGGTGAGGTGCAATAATTGACCATTTCACCTTCTGTTCATTATGCTTGGCTCGAGGTCAGGAAGAGGAGGTGCCGCTGTGCCCAAGTTTCATTGGTACGAGGTAGTAACCTTGCCGATTCTTGCAGTCATCGGGCTGCTGGCCGCGGGCGCCTGTATGGCGTGGCTGTTCCAGCATCCCGAAGAGTGCAGAGGTCGTCGGTGAACTATCCGAGGGGGGGGGTATCCGAACACGGAGCCCCCCTCAATCCCTTTCGTCTTGCCTCATTGCCTGATATTGGGTACCTTTTGTCTACCCAATACTGCGTCGTTTTGTAGTTTTTATTGTTACATTTCCTGTTATGCCTCATGCCGAGGTAGCTCAGTGGTAGAGCAGTGGTCTGAAGAACCACGTGTCGTCAGTTCGATTCTGACTCTCGGCACCAAGACGTTAAGGCAAACCTTCCGGTTTTCCTTAATATTCCTTTCCCTCAGCAGGAGGGCGTTCAAAAATTATTCCGTCGTCAGCGAACATAGTTCTACGGCCGACGTACTCATAATTTTCTCACTCGCAGAAAACTCACTTTATGCAAAGAACCGTTCTGTTTTGCGCATAGGGTAGCTAAGTCTTATCGGGGATTGGCGCAGTTGGCTAGCGCGCCTGCTTTGGGAGCAGGAGGCCGCCGGTTCGAGTCCGGCATCCCCGACCACATTAATTTACATTGCGACTTAGGTCGCAATGTTTTTAATATCAGTAGTCCCGCATCCTAAGTTTCCATTCCTGCTAAGCAGGAATGTATAGTAAGTCGGTAGTGCCGCTAGCGAGCGGCGCAGAAGGGCGGGGCCACACAGTGAGTTTAGTTCATAAAAAATTCCCTGACCCAATTTGGGTCAGGGAATTTTTGGTGTCCCGCTGTGGCGGGACTACTGACTATTTAGAGTTATGGACTTCGTCATAACTGAATTATTGAAGCCGCCCCACTACTGTGGGACTACTGATATTTTATACCTTTCGACCAGGTCGAAAGGATTGTTAATGATGCGGGAGGGAATTCCGACGCCCTTCGTCGCCAGCAGTGCGACTCAGTGCTCTGTCCTGGGCAGCGCTGAATGCTGCGCTTGCTCGCATCCATCGGCGCTCGCTTAATTCGTCGCGTCTTCCGACGCTCCTCATTGCTTGCTGCTGCCCGCGACCGAAGGAAGTGCCTGTGGTATTCGATTCCCTCCGATCGTACATAAAAAATTCCCTGACCCAAATTGGGTCAGGGAATTTTTGGTGCCGCGGGAGGGAATCGAACCCTCACGAGGTTGCCCCCACAGGATTTTGAGTCCTGCGCGTATACCAGTTCCGCCACCGCGGCAGCACTCAAACAATAGTTCCTCTTCAGCACTCGCCCATCAATTGTGCTCAAAAGCGTTGAAAGGCAGGTGAGGCGCATTGTATTTGTGTTCTGGTGCGTTGTCAAAGGGGCGCAAGTGAAGGTATACTGCCCCTCATTAATGTATACACAGTATGTCTGAACTGCGTTCCGTTACCCTAGCCTCCATAGATACAAATCCTTGGCAACCAAGGCACGATTTCGCCGTTGAAGAATTGGCTGGTCTGGCTGCTTCAATAAAAGAGCACGGCATTCTTCAGCCACTTGTTGTAACTGAACTACCAAGCGGTCGCTACCAACTTATTGCTGGTGAACGGAGGTTTCGGGCTGCGAAACAAGCCGGATTGTCGAAGGTATTTGTCATTGTGCGCGAAGCGAATAATCAACAGCGATTAGAATTGGCTCTCGTTGAAAACTTGCAGCGACAGGATTTAAACCCCATTGAACGAGCACTAGCATATCAGCGGCTGATGCAGGAGTTTCAACTAACGCAGGTTCAGGCGGGTGAACGGGTGGGAAAAACACGTTCGGCGGTTGCTAATGCCTTGCGACTCCTTGATTTACCGGCAAAGATTCAAGAAGCAGTCCGACAAGGTGTGCTTACTGAAGGGCATGCGAAAGTTATTGCTGGGTTACCTACAACACAGCAGATGAGTTTCTTTGAACGAGTAATGGCTGGAAATTTGTCTGTTAGAGAAACGGAACGAATTGGTCGCAAAGTTAAAGCTGGCCGCCCTGCCGCCCAAGCGTCAGTAAACGAGGATGAGATAATCGATCACTACCGGGGACTACTCGAGGGGGAGCTAGCGACGAAGGTAGAAATTAATGACAAGGCTGGTTCAGGTGAGGTAACTATTCATTTTTATAGCGAAGAAGAATTGCAACGAGTGGTACGAAAGATTTTAGGCAAAGAAGAGGGGGAGTAATTTTTGACTATTTATTACCTCAGTTTTAAACCTATCCCACATTTATATTTCGTTTAGTTTATTGTTCACTTTCTTGCTTGTCCAAGAAAGTGGTCGCAAAGAAGGACACCCTCACTCCGACACTTACGCGACTTCTCGCACTCTGGCACAGACTGGTCATGAACTCCTCACTATTTGTTCGTCAGACAGCATGACCAGTGTTTTGTCTGTGCCAGAGTGCTGGTCGCTGTGGTGCCTACGCTAAAGGGTTAAGAATCCAAAAAACCCGTTAGCGACGTCAGCCCAGCGGTGCTGCAAGAGCTTGCGCTTTGGAAACGGCCATGTGTTCGACAAAGCGGGAAGCTGAGAAGTTCATGGCCGAGCTGCAAGGTCGCGCAGCTAACCGCGTCGCTAGCGGCGCGAGGGCATCGTTCTTTTGGTAACTTTTCTTGGATGAGCAAGAAAAGTTACAGTATTCATTACACTTGGTTTATAACGGGCAGCACCATTGGTCGACGACGAGTGGCGGCATACAGCATCTGTCCGACTTCGTTGCGAATCTTCTCATTGAGGTAGGATTCAATCGCTGGATTATCTGGTGTTGTTGCCTGGACAATCTTTTTCACTTTGTCCCTCACTCGGCCAACCAGTTGGGGTTGATCTTTCATGAATATAAAACCTCGAGAAATGATGTCTGGTTCACCAATAAGCGCATTAGTTTTTCTGTCGATGGTAACTATGACAACAAACATTCCTTCTTCAGCCATGGCTTGTCGTTCGCGAAGAACAACGCTAGAAACGTCACCAACCCCTAGGCCGTCGACAAAGACGTAGTCTGCGGGGACATGTCGCTTTGTTAGCGTTCCGCCATTCTTTGTGAATTCGATAATCTGTCCATTGTTGGCGATGAAAACATTTTTTGGATCAACCCCAGTTTGCACCGCTAACTCGCCTTGGGTCACAAGGCGGAAGTGATTGCCGTGCTGTGGAATGACATATTTGGGCTTGAGGAGTCGGTGCAGTAACTTCAGGTCTTCCTGCTTGGCGTGTCCGCCAGAGTGAATGTCCATCATGGCGTTGTTGTAGACCTTGGCCCCACGGCGAACGAGGGAGTCCTGTAGTCGCTCGACCGTGCGCTCGTTTCCTGGAATGACCGATGAAGAAAATATGATGGTGTCACCTTTTCGTAAGGATACAATGCGATGCTCGTCACGAGCGATTCGCATAAGTGCAGAATTTTGCTGTCCCATAGCACCCGTGCATATCACAATGAGTTTATTGTCTGGATAGCGACTAAATTCATCCTCTTCAATGAGAACACCCTTTGGTACCTTGAAGTATTTCAGGCGCTGCGCAATTTCGACATAGTTGTGAATACTGCGGCCGAGGAGCAACACTTTTTTCCCTAGGACGTTCGCAATGTCGATAACTTGCTGATGTCGGGTGAGGAGTGACGCAAAAGCCCCGATAATGACCCGACCTTCGGCTTTTCCAATGAGCTCTGCTAGATTTTCTCCAACCTCTTTTTCTGATATTTGGTATCCAGGTGAACTTGCGTTTGTGCTGTCTGGCATGAGCGCGAGAATACCTCGGTGGCCAAGGTCAGCGAGACGAGCGATATCGGCCGGTCGTTCATCAACCGGTGTGTAGTCAAATTTAAAGTCACCAGTGTGGGCGACGGTACCAACTGGTGTGTGAATAGCCACACCGAAAGCATCGGTAATGTTGTGGTTTACGTGGAACGGCTCAACGACGAAGTGTTTTCCAATCGGCAATTTCTTTGTTGAGTCTACTTTAATGAGCTTTAATTTTGAGGCGCGCGGGAATTCATCTTGGCGACGTTGAATTATGCCCAGCGTTAAGGGGGCAGAATAAATTGGTGGGTTGCCAATCTTTTGAATGAGATACGGTATGGCACCCATGTGGTCCATGTGCCCGTGCGTGATAATGACTGCGCGGATTCGTTTTTCTTTCCCCTTGAGGTAGTCAAGATTGGGGATTATGAAATCGATGCCAGGCATGTCTTCTTCTGGAAACTGAATCCCCATGTCGACGATAATAATATCGTCAGCATATTCGAAGATGCAGCAATTTCGGCCGATCTCTTCAAGTCCACCAATGGGAATAATACGAAGTGTGCCACGGGCAACTTCAGACTCCACGGCTGGTGTTGTTGGCTTCGGTTGAGTAACGGAAACTGGTGTTGCGACGCGTTTTACGTTCGCGGGAGTGGCCGTTGTTTTATTGATAGACGGCTGCTTGTCATTGGGTCGTTCGTTGCTGCGGAAGCGATGATGCCCCTGGCCACGTGGTGGCCGACTACTAAAGCGGGACTGTTCCATGTATTTTTGCTGCGGTCATACCAAAGATTTGGTAGAGCCGACGGTTGTGGTAACGGTGAATAAAAAAACTGCGTTAACTTTCTAGTAATTGTGGTTGTTGACGATTCAGTACTGCTGTAGTCAACACCATGGTGCCCTGGGAGGGACTCGAACCCTCAATCTCTTGCGAGAACTAGCTCCTGAAGCTAGCGCGTATACCAATTCCACCACCAGGGCAAGTGAGCGGGGGTGTTTTGTCGATGGCATTGTTCGATACGGCTTCGTTCGACGAGTAGTGCTCGAATGAAGCTGCGTATATCTACCGTAAGGGTACAACGTACAACGTAGTGCTAATCTTTTAAAGATGAGCAGTTTTGTTCTGCGTTCTACTGATTCATTTTATAGCGTAGCATCTAACGAGCTCTATTTGTACCACGACTTTTCAGTTATGTCAAGAAATATTAACGAGAAAAAGCTCGTTTCGTTTCGATATACCACGTGTTCAGTGTTGTAAATCGATCAGCCGGTATGGCCAGTTTTGGAATGCTAACGCCGTGTATCTCGTGACTGATAAGATATTGGCGGATGGGTGAGTATAAGAATATGGCCGGTGTCTCGTCGCTAATTATTTTTCGTAGCGCCGTGAACAGCTCCTCCCTTGCCGCAGTGTCTTCTGAGCGACGAATGCGATCAATGAGTGTGTCGGCATCAGCATTTTCAAAGAGTGACAAGTTGAGTCCGGGATCGTTTTTTTGCGACGAATGCCAGAAGGGATAAGGGTCAACAGTGGCAGCGTAAACAATAGTGTAAAGGAGTGCGTCATACGCACGTGGTCTGAGCACTGTATCGCGGACGTGGTCGGCGGTTGCTGGGGCAATGATGTTGATTTTAACGTCTACGCCAATCGTTCTCCAAGATTGTTGAATGAACTGGGCAACGTCGCGATCAGGTTGGCGATCTATGGCGGTGAGCGTGACACTGAGCGGCGTGCCTTGGCGATCTGAACGAAGGGTGTCGTTTACTTTCCAACCCGCACTGTCGAGCAAAGCTGCTGCCTGTGTTCTCTCAACTGTGCCTGTATCCGCCGCTTGTTTCGTACCCATGACATTTGTTGGAAATGGACCACGACTAACGTTTGCCTCGCCAACGATAGTACTTAGCACCAGTGCTCGGCGGTCAATTGCTAAATTTAGTGCTTCACGTACTCGCCCGTCGGCCAGTGGCCCTTTTTGACTGGTATTAAAAAAAACAGCAGTTATCGCAGGTAGCTGCATATCATAGCGGTTGAAACCTCGGCTTGTTTTGGCCAAAAGTTCAGCGTCACTGTTCGCTATCATAGCCAGGCCGTCGACCGTACGACTTTGCAGGGCGTCGAGCGCTGAAGTTTCGTCTGGATAGAATTTAAACGTCAGTCGTTCGATGTAGCCAGATTGATTGGTATTTTCGGTCGGCACGAATGAATAACTTCGCGTTGTTCCGTCACTATCTTTTGCCAATGAAGAAAATTGCCATGGACCACTGCCGATGGGTCGACTGTTGAAATCGGATTGACGTACTTGATCGGTCGGTATTTCTTCCCAAATATGTTTTGGAATTATGCCAACGGTGAGGATTTCTAAAAACGCGGGGTACGGTTCGGGGAGAGTAAATCGAATTGTTTTATCATCGACTCGCTCTACGACAACCCCTTGAAGTGTCTGTGCCAACGGACTGCGTAGCGCCGGGTCTGTAAGTCGTTCGAATGTAAAGACCACGTCGTCAATGGTGACCGGTTCGCCATCATGCCAAATAGCTGTTTGCTTAATAGTGATGGTGTATGTTTTTTCATTGTCCATTGAAATCGTATCCGCTAAGTCTGGCACTGGCTTTAGGGCAGCGTTGTAACGGAAGAGCCCCGAGAAGAGTAGTCGGGTTAAATCGGTATCAATAGCAGATGTTTGGGCCAGCAAAGGGTTAAGGTACGTTGGTTGGCCAATCAATCCTTCGCGATAGGTTCCACCAGTTTGTGGTGCGAGCGCGAGGTGTGTATTAAGTTGATTAACACTAATCCAAATGCTCGAGACAGTAATTAATGTTAGACAGGTCGCAATAATGCGCCGCTCTTTTTTTGAAAATAAAGTTGTCGAATATAATAATTGCTGGCTACTCGGTAGCCAGGTTTTCACTCGCTTAATAAAACGAAGAATGGCGCCGTCGTTCATGATTGAGATCGCTAGTAGTTCTCAGTGAGTAAGCTGGCATGCGCCAGCACATCACTCCAGCGTCATTAAAGAAGAACGCGAGCTAATGATACAGCAGCGAAAAGTATGCCGAGCGTAACCGTTACCCGGAAGAGTGAACGCTCGATGCCACGCTTGGCATAGGAGATGCCACCACTGTTGCCACCAAACGCACCACCAACATCACTACCACGTCGTTGCAAGAGAACGACGATTACTAAAAGTACAGCCAATATAATTTGGGCGTACGGGAGAAAAGGAAGAATTAATTCTACGTTTGCCATAGCTGCGTATGATAATTGGTATAGGTAATAGAATGAAGAAGTAGCAAGAATAGGCGTATACTATATCAGGGAATCACTCAGGGGTCAAAACGTTGCTTGCGTATTTTTAAGAGTCCTCGGGTGCCGCTTCCGGTTACTTTCATGCGCGGTGACTGTTTCCGCTGACGAGTTTTTTGTTTTTTCTCGACAGACCGAACAGTCGGATGGTCGAGATCGTAATCATGCAGTGGTCGCTCAAGCATAACAGTAGACAGTGTGCCAGTTTGGTGGTACAGTTGGCAACTGTTTCAGGTTCCGTTTGTTGCTACGAATTCTTTTAACCAAGCCTTTCACTTGGTGCGTCCTATGGATCAGCATTCGCAAGCAGTACCGAAGCGGTGGCGGCATTGGTTGGCGCTCATCGTTATAGTTGGCGTTTTTATAGGAGCACTGTTGCTTCGATTATTTGGTTCGGGCGATACCTTGCCGTCCAGGTCTGGATTTACCGTTGGAACTGTTCCGACCAACAGTACGGGCGCTGGGTCGCTAACTCGCTCAAGTAATCCCACCCTTGGACCAATTGATGCCCCCGTTCAAATAATTGAATTTTCAGATTTTGAGTGCCCGTTTTGTCAGCAGTCTTATTCCGCTATTCGAACGTTGGCGTTGCGCTACCCAGAAAAAGTGCGCGTCGTTTACCGACACTTCCCCGTGGCGTCTATTCATCCAAACGCGGTAGCTGTGGCTGAAGCCGCTCAGTGTGCTGCAGCGCAGGGAAAATTTTGGCCGTATCACGATCGATTATTTCAGAATCAATCCGCTATGACGAAAGTTCATCTCATACGGTATGCCAGTCAGGTGGGTTTGAGCGAACAGCAATTTTTAACCTGTATTGAAACAAGAGCGCAGCAGGTAGTAGTGGAAGAAGATTTGGCTGATGGCGTACGCCTTGGGGTGCGTGGTACCCCGACGTGGTTTATAAATGGTGAAAAAATAGAGGGTGCGCTGACGCTCGAAGGACTTACGGGCGTGGTTGAGCAGTTTAAGTAAGTATGAAGCGTTTTTTTCTAACAAGTAGTCTTTCTGTTGCCATGCTGATGCCGCAGCTGGTAAGGGCAATTGAATTTGTGCCATCAATATCAATTCCTGGAGTCGCTACAGCTGGCGAAAAAATTACCATTACGGGCAGTACTTTTGGTGAGTATATTGTCGGTCTATACAGTACGTCGCTGTCCGTTGGTGCGATTCTTTCCACGATTGTTTTACTCGTAGCTGGTTTTATATGGCTGACAGCGGCCGGGAATGTTGGTCAAATCGAAACAGCCAAAGATGTCGCCGGTGGAGCTGTGTCAGGTTTAGCCTTACTTTTATTGTCGTGGGTATTACTCAACACCATTAATCCTAATTTGGTTAATTTTAAAACCCTCGATATTGAATCAATTGTTGAACGGCCACTTTTTGACTCACAAACAACATATTGTTGTTTGTGTGGAGAAACAAACCCAACATGTTCTGATCGTGTTACCCCATCAAAGGGTGAATGTCGCTGTACTGATACGAGCCTTTCAAAACTGTACGTATCAGAAAGTGAATGTGCTGCTCTTGGAGTCGGCTGTCAGTACATTGCGCAAACGGAAGCTGTACAGCGGCAAAATGCTCTTTCAATTTGTCAAAAAGAAAATCCGAGTAAAACGTGTCGATTACATACTTCTTCAGCAACGTGTTCAAATGTGGCGGAATGCCAAGCTGACTTAATAAGTAGTGGACGTTCGGGGCCATGTACATTAGAGAATAGCTGCGCATCTACATATGCATGTAACAAGGCGTGGGATTGTAGTACCGCAACCCCGAAACTAATTGGACCAGATGAGATGGGCTGGGCTGGTATAAGGGGGTGTTGCAGACCAGCCGGTCGCGACGGTGATGCGTGTGGTGATGACGGATTAATAGATACTGCAAATGATGATTGTGCTTCTGGCTACCATTGTGTAGCTCCGGATACTCACTATGGGCCAGCTTTTGAAGTCGGTGTCTGTCGTCCGAACACGTAATAATTATGCCAACTGAAATTGTTGTAAAGGGCGCCCGCGTCCACAATTTAAAGAACATTGACGTCACTATTCCTCGAGACAAGCTGGTGGTTATTACTGGTTTGTCTGGTTCAGGAAAGTCATCATTGGCGTTTGACACAATCTACGCTGAAGGTCAGCGACGGTACGTTGAATCTTTGTCGGCGTACGCCCGACAATTTTTGGGGCTCATGGATAAGCCAGACGTTGACCAGATTGACGGATTGTCACCAGCAATCTCTATTGACCAAAAGTCAGTTTCCCGGAATCCGCGCTCTACTGTCGGCACTGTAACGGAGATCTATGATTATCTGCGTTTACTTTTTGCTCGCATCGGTCAACCACACTGTCCAAAGTGTGGCCGTGAAATTAGTCCGCAAACTGTGCCACAAATTGTTGAACGTATTTTAAAACTGAAAACCGGCCTTTTCTTAATACTGGCCCCGCTGGTGCGTGACCAGAAAGGTGAACACAAACGACTGCTTGATGAGGTTGAGAAAGCGGGCTACGCCCGAGTTCGCTATGACAAGCTTCTTTATACAATTGCGGAAGCGCGCGAGTTAGCCATTGATAAACAAAAGAAACATAGTCTGGAAGTTGTTATTGATAGACTTGAGGTGCATGAATCGGTGAGTGCCGAGCTTAAAACAAGACTTCGTGAGGCGCTTGAGCAAGCGCTGGATCTCGGCAACGGGCTCGTCATTATTCATGAAACCGTGAATGAAACAGACCACCTTTTCAGCCAGCATTTGGCCTGTGCGCACTGTGGTCTGGATATACCACAATTAGAGCCAAGGAACTTCTCATTCAATAGCCCGCATGGTGCCTGTCCGACGTGTACGGGCCTTGGAACGAAACAAGAGATTGATCCAACCCTGGTTATGCCTAATCAGCGGTTGTCGATTGCGGAAGGAGCGGTTCGTCCATGGTCGCGTTCAGCGGCCAGTCAGTATTGGCATATGACCAAGCTTGAGGATGTCGCTCGCCGGCGAAAATTTTCTCTTACCGTGCCAGTGAGCGAGATGCGACAGCAAGATATAGATTTGGCTTTGTACGGCGATCCAGAAAATGATTTCGAAGGCGTTATACCGTTTCTCGAGCGACGGTATCAAGAGACGGATTCTGACTATTTCCGAAATGAGATTGAGGCGTACATGCGCATTACCCCTTGCCCGGTTTGCCGCGGACAACGACTGAAACCAGAAGCGTTGGCCGTAACGGTTGCGGGTCAGTCTATTGCGGAGATAACGGGGCTCACCATTAAAGCGGCTCAGGCGTTTTTTGTTACCTTAGCCGCCCCAAACAGTTCATTTACCAAAAAAGAAAAAGAGATTGGTCGGCAGATTTTTAGAGAAATAAGCGCCAGACTCACTTTTCTTGTTGATGTTGGGTTGCCGTATCTCACCCTGCATCGGTCAGCCACTACGCTTTCCGGTGGTGAAGCGCAACGTATTCGATTAGCCACTCAAATCGGTTCGTCTCTCGTTGGCGTTGTGTACATACTTGACGAGCCATCAATTGGTTTACATCAACGAGATAATGCGCGACTCATTACCACCCTCAAAGCACTTCGAGATATGGGTAACACGGTGCTCGTTGTCGAACATGACGAAGAGACGATGCGCGCGGCTGATCACCTCATTGATATTGGGCCGGGAGCTGGAAAGCATGGTGGTGAGCTCGTTGCCCAAGGTACACCAGCGGCCGTTGCCAAGAATCCTAAGTCGCTGACGGGTCAGTACTTGTCTGGGAAGAAACGTATTGCCGTTCCGAAACGGTATCGGACAGGGTCTGGGGCGGCCATTGAAATTATTGGTGCCACTGAGCACAACTTGAAGAATATTGATGTCACTATTCCACTCGCTAAGTTTGTGGTCGTTTCTGGTGTGTCGGGTTCAGGGAAATCAACATTGATTACCGATATTCTTTCTAAGACCCTTGCCCAGCGTTTTTACGGAGCGAAAGATTCACCTGGTTCGTATAAAGAAATGAAGGGGCTTGAGCTGTTAGACAAAGTCATTACCATCGACCAGTCGCCGATCGGTCGAACGCCGCGGTCAAACCCTGCTACATATGTTGGTTTGTTTACCCCCATTCGTGATTTATTTGCCAACCTGCCTGAATCAAAGATTCGGGGGTATCAACCTGGTCGATTTAGCTTCAATGTGAAGGGTGGGCGTTGCGAAGCCTGTCAGGGCGAAGGTCAGGTGGCGATTGAAATGCAGTTTCTGGCTGATGTCTACGTTGATTGTGACGAGTGTCACGGAACACGGTATAACGCGTCAGCATTAGAGATTCATTATCGAGGAAAACACATCGCTGAAATCTTGAATATGACCGTCGAAGAAGCGCGATTATTTTTTACCAATATCCCATCTATTCGCATTAAGCTTGATACGCTTTTTGATGTTGGGCTTGGCTACCTTCGACTTGGACAACCAGCCACAACGCTTTCCGGCGGAGAAGCGCAACGGGTTAAATTGGCAACGGAGTTATCTCGCCGTGCCACAGGGAAAACACTCTACATATTAGATGAGCCAACAACGGGATTGCACTTCGAAGATATCAAGCATCTGCTCGACGTGCTGCAGCGGCTGGTTGATAAAGGAAACACTGTGCTGGTGATTGAGCACAACCTGGACGTGATTAAGTGTGCCGACTGGGTTATTGACCTTGGTCCAGAAGGAGGGGACCAGGGGGGTGAGATTGTGGCAATTGGTACGCCAAAAGACATTGTTAAGGTGAAGCGGAGTTATACCGGACAGTTTTTGAAAAGCCTTGTGTAAAGACTCTATGTCACAACCGTATAATCATCGGGCAATTGAAAAGAAGTGGCAGGAACAGTGGGACGAAAAGGCCACCTTTAAAGTTGTTGAAGAGAAAAACCGGAAGAAGAGTTACCTGCTCGTAGAATTTCCTTACCCTTCCGCAGAAGGGTTACACGTTGGGCACCCGCGAAGTTACACCGCGATGGATGTGCTGGCTCGTAAACGACGGGCACAAGGTGAGTTAGTACTTTTTCCAATGGGATTTGACTCGTTTGGTTTGCCGGCAGAAAATTATGCCATTAAAACTGGGCAGCACCCGGCGGTTATTACAAAAAAGAACATTGAGAATTTTCGGCGGCAGTTAAAAAGTCTGGGGTACTCGTTTGATTGGTCTCGGGAAGTTATTACCTCCGACCCCTCGTACTATCGCTGGACACAGTGGATTTTTTTAAAGCTGTATGAGCGTGGGTTAGCGTACAAAGCAAAAAAAGCTATCAATTGGTGTCCGTCCTGTAAAATTGGGTTGGCACACGAGGAAGTCATAAATGGCAAATGTGAACGGTGCGGCACTGAGGTTCTACAGCGGGAAAAAGAGCAGTGGATGTTAAAGATTACTGCATATGCTGATAGGCTACTCGACGATCTAGACACCGTTGATTACTCATCACGCATTAAGATACAACAACAAAATTGGATTGGTCGTAGCGTAGGCACCCAATTTAGTTTTCGGTTGCGAGGAGTTACTGGTCAGGAAGATGATAAGCATGAGGTTCGTGTATTTACGACTCGACTCGATACTTTGTATGGGGTCACGTTTATAGTCGTGTCTCCCGAGGTTGCATCATTTTGGATGGATATAGGCTGGCAAGCGAGGGACGAAGTGCGAGACTATGTTTCAAAGAGTTTGGCAAAGCGTGAATTGGAACGAACAGAAGCAAAAGATAAAACAGGTGTTGACGCTGGCATTCGGGCGGTACACCCATTGACCGGAGAAGAACTGCCCGTGTGGGTGGCTGATTACGTCCTTGGTGCGTACGGCACAGGGGCTATTATGGCAGTACCGGCGCATGATGAACGAGACGCGGCGTTTGCTGAAAAATTTCATTTGCCAGTTCGTCGTGTGCTCGTTAGTGATGCGGCCGCAGGTTTATGGACAGGGGAGAGTGTATTGGAAAATTCAGATAAATTTACTGGCATGACCTCCGCGGATGCTCGCCGCGCCATTGCCACAAAAATTGGCGCCGAAGAAAAAACACAATATAAACTGAGAGATTGGGTTTTTTCACGACAGCGGTACTGGGGTGAGCCTATTCCAATGATACTGTGCCAGGGTTGTGGTTGGGTAGCAGTGCCCGAAGCGCAGTTGCCAGTTGAGCTTCCGAATGTAGAGCGATATCAGCCAACTGACAGTGGTGAATCACCACTGGCCGCTATTACCGATTGGGTTCAAACGATTTGCCCCACCTGCGGCGGCTCGGCAGAGCGTGAGACTGACACCATGCCGAACTGGGCGGGTAGTTCTTGGTACTTCTTACGATATGCAGATCCAAAAAATACTACCGAGCTTGCCGCACTGGATAAGCTGGCCTATTGGACTCCGGTTGATTGGTACAACGGGGGAATGGAACATACGACGTTACATCTTTTGTATTCTCGTTTTTGGCATAAGTTTCTTTATGACCTTGGGTTGGTACCAACAGCAGAACCGTATGCGAAGCGTACGTCGCACGGTATGATTTTGGCTGAAGACGGGCAGAAGATGTCGAAGTCGCGCGGTAACGTGGTTAACCCTGACGAAGTGGTAGATGCTTTCGGTGCGGATACGTTGCGGGTGTACGAAATGTTCATGGGACCATTTGAAGATGCTATACCGTGGAGCACAAAAAGCATGGGCGGCGTTCGCCGTTTTCTAGAACGCGTATGGAAGTTTGGTCAACAATTGCAGGATAGGTCGGTTGGTAGTGGAGAAGCACAGACAACAATACTGCGTCATGAAACAGCGCAAGCAGTTAAAAAGGTGACTGATGACATTGAACAATTTCGTTTCAATACTGCGCTCTCTGGAATCATGGAATTTTTGAATGCGTTCACAGAGCAGAAGACTAGCAGTCGAGATGAACTCATAGAACCGTTTAAAACATTGCTGGTTCTTTTGCAACCGTTTGCCCCACATGTGACGGCAGAGCTTTGGCAACAAATCGGTTCCGCTGGGTTCATCTGGGAAGCGCCGTGGCCAACGTATGATGAAGCAGATTTAGTGACCGACGAAGTCACCGTCGCCGTGCAAGTGAATGGGAAATTGAGAGGTACGATTATTATTGGTCGAGAACTTGATGAGCAGGCACTTTTGACCGCGGCTATGGCGCATCCAAATGTTTCCGTATGGTTATCTGGTAAAGCCATACGAAAGACAATCGTGCGCCCAGGTGCACTGGTGAACTTCGTTCTTGAGTAAGGTATGGCGGTTGTTCAATTGAGCAGTATACAAGAATGTGTGCGAGCATTGCAGCAGGGTGGCCTTGTTGTTTACCCAACAGAAACAAGCTATGCGCTAGGGGCTGATCCTCGCAGTGCTAAAGGACTAAAGGCCATTTTCGAGGCAAAAAGTCGCTCAAAAAATATGCCTCTCTCACTCATCGCGTCTTCTGTTGCCTCGGCAGAACGCCTGGTTCGTTTTTCGTCGAAAGCAAAATTGTTGGCCGCACAGCATTGGCCGGGGCCACTGACGCTCGTCTTACCAGCAAAATCTTTATCTTTGGCTCGTCGATTGGGTAGCTTAGACGGCACCGTTGCCGTTCGTGTTTCTTCTTCTCCTGTTGCAATAGCACTCGCTCGGCGGATAGGTGGAGCAATCGTCGCGACGAGCGCGAACAAGAGCGGCGCGGGGGACAGTTATGATGCGCGTGCAATTGAAAAGTTCTTTGCCGCAGACGACGCACTTATTTTCTTTTTTTCGAGTGGTCGTTTACCGCGACGGTTGCCTTCGACCATAGGTCGAGTCGTCGGTGATGAAGTCACCGTGCTGCGCCAAGGATCCATTTCAATAAATTTTTAATCATGAACGCTAGTACAAAGGCTGCGAAGAACGAACAGCATGGTACGACCGAATTGCTTCGTCAGTATGGCGTCATGCCGAAGAAAAAATTTGGTCAAAATTTTTTGGTTGACGACGAGGTGTATGACAGCATCATGACGGCTGCTGCCGTTCAATCCTCAGACACAATTTTAGAAATTGGCCCCGGTGTTGGATCGCTCACCGAACGACTCGTCGCAAAAGCGAATCGTGTTGTAGCAGTCGAGATTGATAGAGAGCTTGTTACCGTTTTGCGTGAACGGTTTGCGGCGGTCAGTAAACTCGAAGTGTGTGAAGGAGATATTTTGGCAAAGCCTCTGAAGGCGTTTAATGTGGCCGCACCATATCGCGTCGTAGCTAATATTCCGTACAACATCACCGCCGCGCTCATTCGTAAGTTTTTATCAGATGATGTGCAGCCACTATCTATGACGCTTCTTGTGCAGCGAGAGGTTGCCGAACGTATTGTGGCGGCGCCGGGAAAAATGAGCTTGCTCGGCCTCTCCGCCCAACTGTACGCCACCCCAGTTTTTGTTCGGTCAGTGCCACGGGAAAGTTTCTATCCACCGCCAAGTGTCATGAGCGCCGTTGTTCATTTTTCATTGGTACATTCGTATCCTTTCAGCGACGTTCCAGAAGCATTTTTTTGGCGGGTCGCAAAAATGGGTTTTGCCGGTAGAAGAAAGCAGCTACAAACAAATATTCGTGCTGGTTTTCAGCTCTCTCGAGAAGCGTGCGATGCTATTTTTAAAAAAAGTAACATTGCCGAGCGTGCCCGTGCCCAAGAGTTGACCGTTCTACAGTGGCACACGTTGTCACTGGCGCTACAAAAGTTGTAGTTTTTCAAAGAATAATGGTGCTTTATTTCCGAGTGGAAGCATAAAGGACGAAGAGTACTTTTTGACAGCGTTTTCCTTTGACGGGGAGGGTCATTCTCTGCTATAATGAGTGGGTGATTTCCACAATTCTTAAAATAAAAAGCTAGCGAACCATCAAGGAAAGTCGATGATGGATTTTTTTCAAAAACTTGGCGTTCGATTTGATCAGCACAGCCAATCAATCCTGTTGGCGTTTCTGTTTTTTGTTGGTGGCGTTGGTCTCATTCTTGGTGGAATGAATTTGCGAAGCTCTTTACGAAATCCATTTATTGAAAAGGGTGTTGGCGCTCTTCAAACAGCCGAGGGAACAACAGCGCTGGTTGACACTGATGGTGATGGCTTAACCGACGAAGAGGAATTGGCGCAGTATGGCACGAGTCCGTATTTGGCGGATTCTGACTCAGATGGCGCAAACGATGCCGATGAACTTGCTGCGAGCAGTGACCCCAATTGTCCAACTGGAAAAAATTGTCAGGCCGTGGCTGAACTTGATGTGCCGAGTAGCGCCGGTGATACCTTCTCGTCGCTCCTACAGGTTTCTGCAAATGGCACAACAGAACCAAGTGCGGCGCAGATTCGAGCGGCGTTGCTCACTTCCGGTGTGGCTGAATCAGAATTGGCAAAACTAACTGATGAAGAAATAGTTGCTGGGTATCGTAGCGCTGTGCAGGCTCAAACTTCAACGACAGCGAGTGATGGCGTTCAGAATCTTTCGACAGAAGAAATTCGAAAGGTACTTAAAGAGCAAGGAGTGACTGACGAGCAGCTCTCCAAAATTTCTGACACCGAACTGCTGAAACTTTACGAAGAGACGCTGCGTCAGACGCAGCCGTAGTTTTTTATATGCAGTTAGGATTACATAATCGGCAAAAGCGTCATCGGTTCGTGGGTGCACTACTCGCGCTTGTGTTTTTATTTACTGGCACGTTTGGAGCGCCGCAACGGGCGAATGCGCAAGCCATCAAGGCCTTTACGACATCGGTTAGTGACATTTGGACTTCACTCCAAACTATTGGAGACAAAGCGGTGGCGGCGTACGAGAAAGCAGCAGATATAAAAACAGAAGCACTGAAAGAGTCGGCCGCGGTGAGCTTTCGTCAGGGCGTTAGTTATTTTTTAAATAAGATTGCCAGTGACACAGCCGTGTGGATTGCCAGCGGTGGGAAAGGGCAAAAGCCACTCTTTATTACGCAGGGGTGGGGTTCCTATTTGACCGATGCCGCAGAAGGGGCGGCCGGTGCTTTTGTTGATGGACTCATCACCGGCCCAGTGGCAAGTTGCCAATGTCGTGATCAATACGGCTCAATCGAACCAAATACGGCGACCGAGGAGGTGCAGTGTTTGACTACAACTACCATAAACGGAATTCCTGTTGAGTGTCAGTGGACCCCTGGTACGAAATCAGATTCAACAAATACGTTGGGACTTATTGCCCAAGGGTTATGTGCACCAGATGCTGATATTCAACTTTCCATTAATTTAGGGTTAGCGAATTCCGGTCGACAGCGTGCCCCGAAGTGCACCTTTAGTCGCATTAAGCATAACTGGGAGCAATTAATTCGAGAGAAAAACTTTCTACCAACGCTTTCTCAGAGTTTTAACCCCAGTCAAAGCGACCTCGGCATTGCGTTGACACTGCAGTCAAATCTGTTGCTTGAAAAAAGAGAAGCCAAAGAGCGGGCAGAAAAAGAGCGACTTGAAGCTGGTGGGTATAAGCCAGTAACGGGCGGCGTAGGGGATGTTTTGAAGTTACCTGGTCAGACGGTGCGAGGTATTTTTGACGGTGTTTTTAAAACGACAACTGAGCAGAATCAATCGCCGACCGGCACCATTATTGGTGATGCTGTTGATATTTTTGTGAATACATTGGCCACTAACTTCTTGAAAAATCTTATCAGCGGTGGATTTAGTGGTAATACTTCTTCGAGCGGTGGGAATAAACCTAATTTGAGTAATTTTGAAGCCGAATCCGCCACTGAAGGGGTTCTTGGCGCGCAAGCTCGACTGGCGCAAGAGCTTCGTCCACGGTTTACTGTTCCTGGTCGGTATGACGTGTTGTCACAGCTCGTGAGTTGTCAGAATACAAAAAATCCAGGGCCGAATGATTGCGTCATTACTGATAGCTTTCGGAACGCCGTGTCGCAGCGCCTTACCGTTCGTGAAGCTGTTGATCGCGGACTCATTAACGCAGACGCACCGTTTGGATTTGTTGCGTGGGATCCACAATCAGTTGAGCCAAGTTACAATGAAGGGATACCGTATCGTTCAATTCTTATTCTACGAAAATATAGGATTGTACCAGTCGGGTGGGAGTTAGCCGCCCGCTACATTGAACGTTTTCAAGATGATTCCCCAAAACGAGTTACGCTTGGTGAGTTACTGAACCTTTACGATCAACCAGAGCTGCCGGGTGGAGCATTGAACCCATACTATCATTTAGTCGATCCGTCATGGGTGCTCGTGCCACCGGATTCGTTTTGCAAGTTGCAAGGTTCTGGTCCACAAATTCTAAGCCAGGATGTTTTGCCCGGTGTGGACTCTGACAATGATGGCAAGTTCACTTCAGTTGGTGATACCGCCCCCAAAGTCGCGATTTCTCGAAATGCAAATTACTGTGCCGATGAACAGACCTGCATCGCTCGAGATAATGATGGGAACTGTAAGTTCTACGGGTATTGTACCGAAGAAAAACAAGTTTGGGATTTTGGTGGGAAGAGCTGTTCACCTCAGTTTTCAAGTTGTACCACATTAAAAAATGAACTCAGCGGTACTACCGTCTCCTATCTCCTCAATACGGTTGATTTTTCTCCATGTGACGCTAGTTCCGTTGGTTGTGCCATGTATAGTGCAACACCATTGTCTGATACAGTCTGGAGCACGAGTGATGTCATATTCCTGAATAACCAAGCAGAAACGTGCAGTAAAGATGACGCGGGGTGCCGAAAGTTTATTCGTACCGGCGCGCAATTTCTAAATGGGTTAAGCACAAATTTAGTTCGTAATCCTGGATTTGAAGTGGTTGCAGAGGACAACAGCTTTACCGGATGGACCGCAAATGGCGGCGCCGTGGAGTCGGTCACCGAAGCGCAATTTAGTGGGAGCCGGTCACTCAAGGCAACAACACTTAGCGTGCTATCGCAGTCAGTTCTCACTGGGCCACTAGCCAATCAAACCGTTACGCTTTCATTTGAAGCTCGTGGAGCCATTGCTGGTCAAGTTCTTGGTTATACCCTTGCGGCAGGTGATGCCATACAGACAGCCGCTACCCTTACCACCGAGTGGCAGCACTATGAGGTGCGGAAAACCTATGGTGCCACAGCTGCTTCATCACTTACGCTGGAGCTGTCAGTCCTTACTGGTGTCGCAATTGACAATGTAAAGATTCAGCTTGGTGCCGCGTCGGCGTATTCAGCATATGGCGAAGGGGCAAGTAATAGTTCGGTGTATTTAAAACGAGCACCGGCGTACCTCTCTGCGAAGACTGACATCGACTTTCTTGCAAGTAACGAACAGAGTTGTCGGCCCTCGGCGGTGGCTAGTGATGCCGTAGATGAGAATAGTGAACGGGCGGAATGTCAGCCGTATGCCCGCTACTGCACACCGCAGGAAGCTGGTTGTCTGCGCTATACGCCCACCAATCGCACAACACCGGTAACGGCCGTGAGTGGTTCTTCGTGCCCGGGCGAGTGTGTTGGCTTTGACACCTACACCCAAGGGAAAACTTTCTTTGAGTCGGTAAAATTTGTTGACCTTATTCCTACCTCGGGAGAGCGTTGTTCAGCCGCCGCGGTTGGTTGTGATGAATTCACAAACTTAGACACAACAACGCAAGGCGGCGAATCGCGCGAGTTCTACCAACAGGTTCGATTCTGTGAATTACCAGGTAGAGCAGATGCCGGGACATTCTACACATGGGAAGGGTCAGACGACACCGGCTTCCAGTTGCGAGTCTTTACTTTAAAGAAAACGGATGTTGGAGTAGAAAATTATTTTGTAAACGATGTCGGTGACACCGGTGTTGACAGCGCCGCGCCGTGTACGAAAATTGATTGGTCCGACGATGGTCAGTCTGCGACCTGTGCTGATACAACGCAAACCGCTGACCCGGCGTGGCGAACCTGCAACGAGAACACCTATCAAGGGAATCCCGATTGTCGACAGTTTTATAATGAAGCTGGTTTAGTGTCGTACCGTTTGCTATCCCACACCATTAGCGTGACGGACCAATGTCGGCCATTACGGAAAACGACGTCCAACACCATAGATTGTGAGGCATCAAATGGTTGGTGGAACAGTGCGTTGCAGGCCTGCTTGTATCAAGCCGTGCCAGGTGAAGGTCGGCAGTGTAATGCGGCGGTTGCTGGCTGCCGTGAGTATCGAGGCGGCACAGCCGCTCGATATCGAACTATTTTAAATGACACCTTTGAGCGTGGCACTGGAAACTGGGAGGGTGGACGATTAAGCCCGGTGGCCAGTACAGTCGGCGGACATTCGTATGAAATACTTGATCGCACTACCCGTAAACCAGTAACGGTTTCTGATGGTAGCAGTACGGCAGTTGACGGCTCGGTTACAAACGGGGCAACGTACGTCGTGAGTTTTTCAGCACGGGCACAAAATGGCGATACTGATTCAGCTTTCGTACTTTCTTTTGAAAGAAAGAGCGGGGAGGTCGACCTATTAATTACAGATTCTTTAACGAATGAGTGGCAAACATATCAGAGTGACCCAGTAACTATCTCTGTAGACCCTACTGACCCCCTGGTTGGTTTACTTATAACGCATGCTGGTGCAGGTCGCGCTTATGTCGATAACGTTACATTACGCACCACGAGTGATACGCATTACCTCATTAAAAATTCTTGGCAAACACCATCCGCTTGCTTTGCTCCGGACACTGGGGAACCCTATTTGGGTTGCCAATCATATAGAGTGAGTGACGGTTCGGAACGTTCTGTGTGGGAGTTTGGCGGAGCCTGTCATGATAAGGTCGTTGGCTGTGAAGCCGTCATCGACACGCAAAACACAACGATTGGTGAAGTAGCCCCCTTTGCTAAGACATTTGCTGAGGACAGTGAAACAATCATTACCGTACCTGAAGACTCGCTCGACTATATCGTTAATGACCCAGCCAAAACATGTAAAGTAAGCGCCCAAGGGTGTGAGCTTTTGGGGAAAGCAAACCTTTCTACTGCGTCAGCATCTCCAACCCTTCCGTTGGCCTTAGCGGTTTTGCGATGCCACACACAAAGAAATTCTTGTGTTTCAGATTTGCGCATTAGATTAGTTGCCGCCGGGTATGATAAAGATTTGCTAACAACACCAGGTATTGATGAAAATTTAGTAGCGAAGTTTGACAGTAACGTTTTAGGCGCTAAGGATGCGTTACTCATCTTGCGCAATTCTGTTGGTCTTGGAGATCCAAACATTAGCACCTGGACGACAGGAGCTGTCTTAAATAATCCTGACACCTACGACAGTATTCTTTGTCGAATTGATGAGCTTCAGTGTTCTGCCTTTACTGATAGCGGTGGCTCGACGTATTACTTTAAAGATCCAGGTAGCCAAATTTGTGAATACCGAACTGACAAACCAATCGCTGGTTGGTACGTTAAGGGAACCATAAGTCTGACCCCAGATTGTAACGCTAGTCAGAATGATCCTGACGTTAACATCCACATTGCCGGTGGCACTGCGCCTAGCCCGCAGTCTGGGTTTACTGGTGTGTGTCCGGCGCAGCAAAATAGTTGTCGCGAATTTATTGATCCTCGGTCTGATGGCAGCGCTAACATTCTCTATAACGGTGAGTTCATATTGAAAACTGATGACAAACCAGTTCGGTGGAAGGAAACGGTTCCTGGGGATATAGCTGATGTAGAGGGTGGTGTTAAAATTATGGAGGGTGGTCTTGAGCAAGAGCGGGTGGCACTTCGAACGCGCACCCTGTACGTATTGTCAGCCGAGGTGAAAGCGGTAAATGCCGCCGCTACTAAAACAGCGGGCTATGTCGGTATAGATTGTGGCGTGGGTGAAGTGTTTACTGCTAGTGATATTCCCTATGCCTTTGCCGTGCCACGTTCTACGGAAACCTTCGAACGATTCAGTACACAGTTTTATGTTAGTGGTGACGACCAGGGTGATTGCACCGTTAGTGTTGGTTTGGCGGCAAGTTTGCTTCCTCGAGACAAAAGCGAATTTACCACAAATAGCGGTGTGATTGTTCGTGCCATTAGCTTACGCGAAGCAGGACTACACTATGAATTAGCCAATGGTGTATCGCAAAAAGATTGTGCTGGTACGGTAAACAATGCGAACTGCGTGCTGGTTGGTGTGCAGCAAGACTTCACCCAAAAAGGTATCACCGCCAATTTTGATGCCGATACAAGCCCCACAAGTACGAAAGTGCCAAACAGCGATAGTCGGGGAGAGTATGTATGTATTACCGCCGAGAGCCGCTGTGTTGGAACTGATAGGGCGTGTACTAATGATAGCGACTGTCAGCTGCAAAAAGATGCAACGTTCATTGCTAGCGTGCAGCCAGGTCGCGAGTGTGGTGCATGGCTATCTTGCCGGACGGCCAGAACAGTTGTCAAAGGTGGGGTTACTAATAACGTTTGTCTGGAGGTTGAAGGGTGCCAAGAGCTCGACGACAAGGGGAATTGTATTCGACGAGCCCCAGACGTTATTGATACTGACCTGACCTACACGGCAGCCACCGTCGACCTCTTGCGTAATCGGTCCGGGTATTCAAAGGTCGGCTTTGACTGGACAACGGATCCGTTGAAGAAAAAAGTGATTCAGGGGTATTTAGCGCCAGGGATGATGAGCCAAATTGGTCAGTTAGCCGGGAATTTTAATGGTACCTTTGAGAGCGCTAGCATTGTTGGTGAACCGTTCGGGTGGGTTGGATGGGGGCAAGGCCAGAATATGCTGGTGATTGGTGACCCACTGGCTGCTCAGGATGCAGGCATTAGTTATCCTGCAGAAGGGAAGAATGTACTTGAGGTAAACGCCAATCATGCTGATCCAGACGCCAATCATGCTGATCCAGACGACGATTACGTGCTTAATGATGCTTCAACAAATCTTTCTCGCTTTATTCCCGTTACACCAAACACCGAGTACGTGCTATCTGCTTTGGTGAACACAAGGCAATTCACTGGTGAAAGTAGCGAAGTTCGTGTCTTTGAATACAACGGCATTGCTGAAACTATTCCCAATGCCACGGGTGATAAGTTTTCTGCTCTACTTAACCTTGGTCGTGGGACTGAGTGGACTATTCGCACTGATAAATTTACAACAGCTAGCACTACGAGTTACGTGCGACTGCAACTTTCATGGGTGCCGCAGGCCGGTAAACCAGAGACTTCCGGGTTCTGGTATATTGATGATATTAAATTACAACCAGCACTTGAATATCAGAAAAATGAGTTTTATAACCCTAACGACCTGGCGGGTAGTAGGGTTGCTCCTGACTTTCCACCACTTGCCTATGAGCGAGGTTTAGAAACGCTTGATTATAAGTACGCTTCACAGTCATGCCGGCTTTACCCGCAGGCTGATGCCCTGTCGTGCTCCTACTTTGACGACAATGGATTAAAGCAGCGCGGTAAACTGGGTTATTGTTTGGAGTGGGACACGCAAAATAAGAATTACTGCATCCAGTGGTGGCCGGTGGACAATGTTATTGGTGAAGACAGTGAAGAAGATCGAGCCGGTTACGACGGCCCCGTTCCTTTGTACCAGTGCATTGAAACCTACGACGGCTTCTTACCAGCCACCAGCAATAATTTTTACGGTGTCTATTACAATGGCAAACATTCCTCAATTAAAATAGAGGATCCGTGGGAAAGCTATCAGATAGAAGCAGATAGTACCGTTGTCATCGACCTCTTCAAGAGTGGCTTTGATGGTTTGCCAAATGTGTCATCCGGTGGCATTACTGATAAGCCTGGTACCTGCAACAGAGATGGCGGTGACATCACTGGGTGTGAAATCGCGATTCGTATATTGAAGGCTAGTGATGACGAGGATGAATGTGCCGAGGTGTATGTTGGTAACAAAATGGGACAGGTCGTTAATGGTGACGACAGTGAAGACGGGGATGTAAAAGTGAGAGCGGCAGAAGTGACAAGAGTTACAACCCGCAAGTCAGCCGCCTTTCTTGATTTAGCTGATCTTGGCCCTGAAAATAGTAAACGCAACTATCGGTATCTTAAAATTTCAACTATTGATACTGGTTGCGATCAATCAGAGATTCGGCTTTGGGTCCGTCCTAACTTTGCCTGCACGGCAGTGCTTCGAACAGTGGACGAGGATGGTACTAATAAGGCCTACGCCAGTCGGGTAACGTCTGGAGCTACCTACCCATTTAGTTTTCCAGGCGGTCTAACCTACGGGTATTCAACTGATAGCCCACCATTTGGTTCGGCGGTGCCGCCAGCCCCGGCGGGAGATCCCACGCAATGGGATACCAATACTGAAGCTGGAAAACAGGCACTGTTCGCTATGCCGAAGCAGGTGAATACTAGCAACAAAGAGCTCGCCCGAGCTGGTGGCCCGTATAGCTGTCTTTCGATTGGTTCAGTGCAACCTTTCGTTGCCGAAGGTGAGCCATGGACCTGGGGAGGGACGGTTAGCATTAGGCAGCCAGCATGTGCTTCTTATCTTGGTGTACCTGGAGTAGTCGGGGGTCGTAATGAGGCGGTTAAACTGCTACAAAATTTATTTGTTAAGAGCTACGGGATGTGGGAGTGGAAGAATGAAGCATACACTCCAGCAACTGGTGCTATTTTAACAGTACCGGATGAGCGGTGTAAGAATAATGTTCGACCCGAACCGGATGATCCTGATGCTGCCGATGCTTGCTTTGTGTATCCAGGTATTCCAAAGGCTGTGTTAGACACAACAACCGTTAAGGATGTCGGTGTTGTTGGTATTAGATTCACCGCCGTAGCTGACTCCGACCAGGAGCCTATTGTGCAGTACATAGTAGACTGGAGGGACGGCTCTAAGACTACGCAAACAGGCTTACGACTTTCCAGCCGTTCAGAAATTGCGCAGGCGATTTCGCTCACTCACAATTACTCTTTTGATCAAATCAGTCAGTGCAAAGAAAATGGTGATTGTGGGGATGTTGGCGGTACCGGTACCGATAGCAATCCGTTCACTGTCAAGCCACAGGTGCAAATTCTAGATAACTGGGGATTCTGTAGCGGTAGTACCCTTGGTTCGGGAGACAGCCTGAGCACGGGTGGCTGTACAGGCTCATGGAAAGAGACGGAAAACGAGGTAGAGATTACCAGATAGGGTATGGCAAATACATTTAGCAGCGTTGACGAACAATTGCTTGCCCAAAATAGTGATGTGGGTGAACAAGAGCGCGCACAGCAACTGCGTGGGCTGCAGTCTATTGCCCGTCGGCAACTCGCCTCGCGGGCGGTGAAAAAGGGTGCTGGGGCAGCAGCCCGTTCGGGCGCCATGGGGGCCGCAAAAGCCGCTCGAACAATTTGGATTATTATGGCTGCTCTTGCCACCCCGGAAGTCTTGACGGTCGTTATCGTTTTGATGCTTCTTGTACTCTTCATGAATTACGCCTTATCGATACCAGTTGTCGGCGACATACTGAAGTGGTTTCTATGAGTTTTCGTGATCTCTTAAAGAAGAAATATATACGTCGTCAGGTATTGATAGCTGCAATGCTCGGTTTCATTGTCATGCTTCCTATCGGTGTTAAGGCAGCAGGGATTGGTGACGGGATTCAGGGGACCATCTTCGGAGTACTTTCATGGGGCATTTATGGCATTGTGCTCTTTTTATCTCGTTTTACCGTTTGGCTTGTCGGTTTTTTAGTAAGCATCGGACAGTATAACGGATTTATTAATTCACCAGTTGTGTTGCAGGGTTGGGTGGTATTGCGAGATATATCGAACATGTTCTTTGTACTCATCCTACTTTTGATAGCGTTTGGCACCATCCTTCATATTGAGCAATATCAAATGAAACGATTGCTGCCCAAAGTGCTCCTCATGGCAATCTTGGTTAACTTTAGTAAAGCCATCGCCGGGCTGCTGATTGATTTCTCACAAGTTATAATGCTCACTTTTGTGGCGGCGTATCAGGCTGCCGGAGCGGGGAATTTAGCGCAGGCAATGCATCTAGATAAAATTTTAGCAATAAAAAATACAGAGGATGGTGGTTTGTTTGATGAAGCTGCTGCCGAGACGCTCGTGGCATTACTACTTGCACTTGTATACATAGTCGTTGCCTCGGTTGTTGTTGGGGCTTTTGCGGTGATACTTGTGGTACGAATGGTGATGTTGTGGTTGCTCATCATTTTTTCACCACTCGCCTACGTCCTTTCCGTTGTGCCTATTGGGCAAAAGTATGCCAGTCAGTGGTGGGAAAATTTTGCAAAATATGTAATTTTAGGTCCGGTCATGGCATTTTTCTTGTGGCTATCACTCGCCACACTGCCGACCCTTATTGCAAGTGACGCCGACCTTGCTGTTCGTACACAATCAAGCGGTAGCGCACAATCACTCGCCGAAGAGAAAGAGCAAGTCAAAACCATCGGTATTACAGAGATTGGCTCTGGGTCTGTGATGTCCGGATTTCTCATCAGCATCGTTATGCTCTTTGCGTCGCTCATGTTTGCAATCCAGACTGGTGGCGTGGTTGGGAAGATTGCTGGTGGTGCCTATGGTCAATTACTGAGTAAAGGCACCACAGTGGCAAAGATACCATTAGGCCTTGCCAGTTGGGGAGAAAGAAAGGTTGCTCGCATGACGGGTGGTGTAACCGCATTTCTGAACCCAGTCCGGGTTGCTCGGGCTTGGCGTGGTTACGCTGCACACAAAGCGGGTCGTGAGGAGGCAGAAATTGGCTATCGAGCAGGGAGCGCCGCTAGTGCTCATTTTGCCGCTGGTCGAGGGGTGCGCGGCGCACTGCGATTAATGGCCGGAGCGCATGAAGATGCTTTTGAAACGTATATGGGAACGCATGGAGTGATGCGTTTTGTCAAAACCATGAGCGGCAACAGTAAAACAGGTACGAATGATTTTCTTGATGCGAAACGATTACAGCAAGAGGCAGATATTGAGCGGGAAACTTTCAATGCCGCAACTGATAAGGGGCGAGTAGATAAGATTCGGCAAATTGGAAAAGAGCACTATGCCGACAAATTTCGTACCAAGATTATGAAGGAGGAAGTTGATCGCGTCAGTGTTATTCGTGGTTTTGGGAAAAGCGACAATAAACTTGACCCCTATAATTCACGTAAAGAAATTAACGATGAAGGTAAGCAAGAAGTAGTTACCCTTAAAGACGCAGCAGAAAAAGCAGGCGTTGATTTAACAGACACTAGCAGTAGTACAACACAGGCGTTTCTGCGTGAATGGGATGAAGATAATGCCCGTCGTGATTTAGGTAAGCGGCCAGGTGGTTTGGAGGGTCGGGTGAGCGCACTTGTTGCAAAAAAGGGCGATGCTGATATTTTGGACCAAGGCAAACGTACGCTCGGTGAGAAATTAAAAGCGCAAGAATCCTATGTTACGGAGCTTATGGCGGGTGGGCTTTCGAGCACAGAAAAAGCAACACGTGAGCAACAAGAAAAGACAGTAGATGAAGAATTACGACGTATTACTGCGGCGCTTAAAACGGCAAGTGGTGTTGAGAAACAATCACTCAACGCACTAAAGACAGAATTACAGAAAGAAAAAAAGAGTGGTCGATTTGATAAAGACACTGCAGGTAACTACTTACTGACCAAGAAAGAACGGGATGAAAATAAAGAGAAAATTAAAGACTTCAGTGATCCTCGCCGGGCTGATTACAGCAGTGCGCTTAAAGAGCAGAAAAAGCTTTACGGGATGACGTTAGACCCAGCCGACGCCGCAGAAAAGATGGAAATTGACCGTGCGAAAGCGAAGGCAGATGAAATAATGGCTCGTAGAAAGGAGCCAGATGTGGCACCTCGCCCGTATTTTGCCGAACAAGCATTCAGGCATTTAGAGTCGGAAGAATCGTCGAAATTACCGCGCGAAGCCATGGAGTACGACGAAATTGATGCATTACTGAAAGATGCATTACATGAGGGGAACATCGTGAAAACATCAGCGCTCATGAAGAAAGCGGCGAAAGATGCTAACGACAACGAAATTTGGAATAGTTTCGGTTATGGTAGTGGGCCCGAAGGTGCTGAGCAATTTAGAAAGGCAAAACTTGTCCCATTAATGGGGGACCAGGCCTCAATGTCACTCATGAGTGAGCTGAACTATATTAACGAAGATATTGGTCACACTAACACCACTCGTTCGTATGGGGTGAGGAATGGTTCATACTATAAGAAATCTGCAGCTGAGCAATCGGCATCCGCGGCGTGGGAAGTAACGAAACGGCAATCACGAAACTTTTTGCAAAATACAAACCGACTTGGTTTTGGGTATGAAGATACTGAAGGCAAGTTTCACCTTGATTTAACTGGCAAGCTTATCATTTCATCAATGCAAAATGACATGAATTACCGGTTGAATCGAAAAGAGTTTAACAACAACCTATTGTTGAAATTACTAGAAGACGTAGATTCGCTCGACGACATGGTACGACGGGGTCTATTGCGGAGAGATTTGGTTGATAATATGAAGTCGCTAGGCCGAGAACATGTGCGGCGCGGTGTACCGAATAGCCCGGGTGGTTTTGAGTCAATGGCACGGCAGCTTTCCGTTTAGGTAAATTTCACTATGCCAATAACAAAAAAAAATGAAACAATCGAGGTGGTGGCGAAAGCGCTACCCAATCCAGCATATTTAGAATCGGTTACAAAATATTTCCACGAGCAAGTTTTCGTGGAAGATAATGCTCGAGAGGCCGATAGGTTTTATCGTGTTTTGGTCGAACTGTTACCGAAAGACTCTTTTAAAGAGCGATACCCAGAGCTCTACACTGGCTATGAAAAGCTGCTGTATGAATGTCAATTCTATGCCTTTGCTTGGTTGACTGAAGATGAGGCTCTCAACCTAGTGCGTAATCATTTTTCCCTTGCGTTCCAGCTCTCCGCTATTTTAGAGCTCCGCCGGAAAATAAGAGTTAAACTTATCGCTGATTATCAGATAGAGGCACGTGATGCTTTCAAGGAAAAGTTACGGCGAGCAGCAGAACAAAATACTGAAGTCATTACTGGTAAGCAGCTGCAGCAAGACGGAGCTGCTACAACAGCCCCTCCAACGGTTGGCAATTGGATCAGAAATTATGTGGGTGCTGTTGGTACAGCAGGGCCGGTGGACGCGCTCCGACAAGCCGAATATTTTACAAAAAATAAGAATTTTGACGCACTGACACAGACGGAGAAAGAGGGCATTCGGTGGTTATTGGAAATATACGAGTCACTTCGGTGGTCGTCTTTGACACCGGAAGGTTTAGAGGAAGTACTCTCTACAAATATTGATGGGAAAGAGGTGCTCATTAGTGGAGGGGAGGTGGAGGAAATTTCTCCTGAAATCCGTAAGCTGGTGCAGAAATTTCAAGAAGTAGGGCTCATTTCTGAGAGTGAAAAACCTTCGCCTGCCGTGCTTGAAGCTGCTGTGGCGGCATCTACTGTTATTGCAGAAAAACCCGTCGCGATGCCGCCGCTTGTTCTCCCTGTTGCCCCTGCACTTGTGACTGGTGAATTGCCACGCATTTCTGCCTTGCCTGCTCCGCCAGTGGTTTTACCATTACCTCCAGTTGCACCAATTATAATTCCAAAGCCACCTGCAGCTGAACCACGGGTTGAAAAAATTATTAATCCCACTCCGCAAAAGGTGGTGGTCACTAAAACGAGCGAGTCGCCATCAATGGTTGACGTGAAACGGTTTGGCGGTGCTGTTGGGCCAATTGATGAGTTACGACTTTCGACACTGAATGATTTTCGTAAACTTGACCCAGATCCAGCTGAGGCGGCGAAGCGAATACTGCAAAAGATTCACCTCCTTGAAGATGAATCATATGATCGGAAGGCCGACGCCATTCGTGCCTGGCGACAAAGCCCCGTTCATCGATTGTATTTAGACGTCATCGACGAGAGTGTTCGCACAGGTATGCCAGTAACCGAACTCTTTGAGAAATACAACGTGCGCCAAACGGAATGGGAAGCACTTGGCACGTTATCTCGTGATTTGAGTAGCTAAGTATGCAGCAGTTTATTATTCCCCAGTTCATTGATGAAGAACCCCATATTCTTGGGCCGATAACTGTTCGACAGTTTTTGCTGCTTCTCATTGCGGGCTTCTTTATTTTCCTCAGCTATCGACTCGCGGATACTGCCTTATTTATTGTGCTGACCATAGTACTACTCATCATAAGCATAACTTTGGCATTCGTTCGGGTGAACGGTCGCCCTTTTCATTTCTTTTTGCTAAATTTAGTGCAGACATTGCAACGTCCTCGGTTACGCATTTGGCGCAAAGAAGTGAGCAGAGAAGAAATTCAGGACGAATCAAAAATGCCAGTCCTCGTCCCAACTGTCATAGTGGCGAAAGCGCCCATTAGTCGTTCCCGTTTGGCGGAACTCTCACTCATTGTTGATACGGGTGGGGCATATGCTGGTACTGAAGGTAATTAGCGTGTAATTGAAAATAAGTGGCTAAAAGAAAGGCAAACAAGGCAACACTGAGTACCCAGCGATTTCTAGAAATCGCTGAAGTGCATGATGATACCGTTGTCCTTAAGGATGGTAGCCTGCGTGCGGTACTACTTGTTTCGTCAATCAATTTTGCCTTGAAGTCAGACGATGAACAGGAAGCGATTATTCAGGGATATATGAGCTTCTTGAACTCTATCGATTTTTCGCTTCAAGTGGTTATGCAATCTCGCCAGCTGAATATCGCTGGCTACCTTGATAAGTTAACAGCCATTGAGCGTGAGCAGACTAACGAGCTCTTAAAGATGCAGACGGGTGAGTACCGTCAATTTATTAGAGAATTGGTTGAATTGGGGCAGATTATGAATAAGCGGTTCTATGTGGTGGTGCCATATCAACCTGGGAGCGACAGTCAAAAGCCATTTTTTGCACGACTCCGTGAGGTGTTGCGACCAGCTTCAATCTTGCGTCTCAGTGAGGATCGGTATCTTCGGCATCGACATGAATTAATGCAGCGGGTTGATCATGTGACGAGCGGGCTTAATTCTTTAAGCCTCGAAGTTCGCATGCTTGATACACAGACGTTAGTTGAACTGTATTATGGAACGTATAATCCTGAGAGTGCGCGGTTAGCGCCACTTGTTGATCTCCATGATTTGCAGGTCGATGATACGGCGTTCCGTTCTACACCATCACTATGATTACCTTGAATCGAAATAAAAAAAAGATTGCTGCCGCTGCTGAATCCGTTTCGGTCGAATCTTCAGCGCAGAGCCGAGAGGCGTTGGAGATCGCAAGAGTTTACCAGAAAGGCGTTATTCGATTGCGTGATATTGTCGCGCCGACTGCGTTTGAGGTTGAAGCATCGTATATTAAGTTGAATGACCAGTACGTGCGCACACTCTTCATAACAGAGTATCCACGGTACATCTCGGTTGGTTGGTTCGCACCACTCATCAATGTTAGTACAACCATTGATCTGGCACTCTATATTTACCCAGTGAGTTCGGGAATTGTTTTAAAGCAACTCCGAAACAAGGTGGGGTCACTGGAAGCAGAAATTATCGCGGAGCACGAAAAGGGTGCACCGCGCGATCCTATTAAAGAAACAGCATTAAAGGATATTGAACGACTCAGAGATGACCTGACACAGGGGGTAGAGAAGTTCTTTCAATTTGGGCTTTATGTGACGTTGTACGCTGATACGCTTGAGCATCTTGATAGGACAACAGGGGATATCGTGCAGCTGCTTGGCACGAAGCTTGTCTATGCTCGAAAGGTGCTCTATCAGGCAGAGCAAGGCTTTATTTCAACCGTCCCACTTGGCGTTGATGAACTGCAGATTACCTTCAACATGAACACGTCACCTATTTCTTCTGCGTTTCCCTTTGTTTCTTCAGAACTGACTAGTGACGACGGCATACTGTACGGTATCAATAGGCACAATAACAGCCTCATTCTCTTTGATCGGTTCTCGCTGCAGAATGCGAATACGGTCGTGTTCGCCACCTCTGGAGCTGGAAAATCGTACACTATTAAGCTTGAGGTACTGCGGTCCCTTATGCTTGGGGTGGACGTTATTGTGATTGACCCTGAAAAGGAATATCAACACCTTTCTGAAGCGGTCGGTGGCACCTACTTAAATATTTCATTGGCCAGCGAAAGCAAGGTAAACCCTTTTGATTTACCGCGCGGTATTGGTGACGATATACAGACAGGGGACGTCATTCGTAGTGCCGTCATTACGCTGAAGGGATTACTTCGTATCATGCTCGGTACGTTAACAAGCGAAGAGGATTCGCTGCTTGATCGCGCCCTCTTGGAAACATATGCCAAAAAAGACATTACACCCGAATCTGACTTAACCCGAGTAGAGCCACCAATTTTGGCCGACCTGGAAGACGTTTTGAACGGTATGCAAGGCACGCAAGATATGGTGGCCCGGTTGCAAAAATATACCAAGGGGACGTTTGCCGGACTTTTGAATAGCACAACAAACGTCGTCACTGATAATCAACTAATTGTTTTTTCAATCCGAGATTTGGAAGATGAATTGCGACCAATTGCAATTTACACAATTATAAACCACATTTGGAATTTGGTTCGCAGCGAGCGAAAGAAGCGGATTCTTGTAATTGATGAAGCCTGGTGGATGATGCAGCACGAAGACAGCGCCAAGTTTATATTTGCGTTAGTGAAACGGGCTCGTAAATACTATCTTGGGGTAACGACTATCACGCAAGACGTCAGCGACTTTTTAAGTTCACCGTATGGATTAGCGGTAGTGAATAACTCAGCGATGCAACTCTTGTTGAAACAGTCACCAGCCGCCATTGATTTGGTACAGAAGACATTTCTTTTGACTGAAGGCGAGAAGTACCTGCTACTGGAGGGCAGTGTTGGTGAAGGCATTTTCTTTGCTGGGCCGAAGCATGCGGCTATTAAAGTTGTGGCTTCGTATACGGAAGATCGTTTGATTACAACTGACCCACGGCAACTCTTAGAAATGGAGGCGGCGGCAAAGCGCGACAACGCTACACCGCCAGTAGCATAATGTATATGACTCGACGAACAAAGATAATAATAGGTGTTGGGTTCTTGTTGGGCGTTGGAGTGCTCCTATACTTTCTCTTTCAATCTCGACAAACCCCGCCAGAGGTTACTCCGCCACCGGCAAAGCCAGCAGTTGAAAATAGAGACGATGGTACTGCCCAGGTGATTGGTGGCGTCGAACCTACCCCAGAAAGCACAGCGCTTCGAACTGCCCGGTTTGTCGCAGAGCGGTACGGTACGTTTTCGAGTGATGAAGGTCTGAATGGGGTGCAAGAATTAGTCGCTGTTTCTACGCCTCAAACCACTGAATGGCTAACGGGAATCTACATACCGCAAGTAACATCGCGAATGAAAACTAGTGTATTTTACGCTGAATCTGCTCGCGTGCTTGCGGCAACAATCATTACGATAAACGATACAACCGCCGGCGTTCATATTCGTCTACAGCGTCAAATTACTGAAGGGAGCGAAGAACGGATGAATAATGCTGAATTGGATATTGAACTGACGCGAAGTGGGAACACGTGGCTTGTTTCAGGCATTTTTGAAGACCGCTGATGAGCGCAGTTGTTGAAGTATGGCGCTGGCTTACAGACGTAATCCAGCGTTTACTTTTTCCAGTGTTTTGTTTGCGCTGCGGCGTGGAAGGTGATTTTTTATGTGCTGCTTGTCAAAAAACTGTGCCACCGGTGCCGGTTCAAGTCTGTGTTTTTTGCTCGGTGTCCAGCCCCAATGGGCGTACGTGCAGTGCCTGCAGCCGACATGCGCTTGACGGCGTTTGTGTGCGTGGCATGTACGATGACTGGAGTTGGCGGGTGCTCATTACGGCCTGGAAATTTCATGGTGCAGCAATCACGCCGCTCCTCAGTCGGCTTCTTGAGGATAGTATCGCCGTGCTTCCAGAAAGTTATCGGACTGGGAAGTTTATGGTAGTTCCAGTACCGCTTGCTAGACGTCGACAACGTGAGCGGGGTCGAAATCAATCAGCGGAGCTCGCGAATGCGCTTGTCGGTCATCAGTTGATTGTAGCTGCGCTTACTCGTGTTCGAGAGACCGCCCAACAATCGCAGTTATCAAAAAAAGATAGGATACGAAATGTTCATGCTGCCTTCAAAGCTAATCCTGCGCTTGTGCAACCGGACACAAACTATCTGCTCATCGACGACGTAGTCACTACTGGGGCTACGCTTGAACAAGCGGCGCAGGCGCTTAAAGAAGTCGGCGCAACGTCTGTTTGGGCAGTTACTCTAGCAAGAAGTCGCTTGCTTTAAGTGCTAGTGAGAAAGAAGAAACAAAAAAAGTTTCTAACGGGTACTTCATCTATTTGCCGTCGCATGGTAGGGACGATTGGCGGAACTTTGAACCAAAAGAACGGCTTAACTTCGCGATTATCGATAAAAGAAAAGGAAAATTAAGACGAATTTACGAGGAAAATCTAAACTGCTTTGAAATTCCAAAGCTCGCGCTTAAAATTATTGAAGAATGATCGATTTTAACTCGGCAATGTTATTAATTATAAAATCTGGTTTTAAAGCTTCGAGTCTTTCTTTTGTGAAAAATCCCCACGTTACCGCTCCAGTCTTTACTCCCGCGTTTTTGCCTGCTTCTATTTCATGATTTGAATCGCCGATAAAGATAGTTTCTTCCAATTTAAAATTATTTCTTTTTGTTAATTCATATAGACTTTCGGTTTTGTCATACGCATTGGTGATAACATCATAAAAAATATCTTGGAGTCCAAAACTGACAATTTCTGGCAAAAGAGTTTCAGGGAAATCAGAACTTAAAACTGCAATTTTAATTCCCTTTCTTTTAAAATCTTTAATGCTTTCTACAATTCCAGGATAAGATTTTCCTTTTGGGGATTTAGCGACCGCGCGTCTGTAAGCAGTCTGTTCTTCTTCAAGAGTAAGATGGGGTGCATATTTATTATAAAAACGCATGTAGGGTTGTTCCCATTCTTCCTTCAACTCTATTAATGAAATTGGTTTCAAGTCTAATTCCTCAAAAATTCGATTAACAACAATTAGCTGATTTTCAACTGAATCGTTTATCACTCCTGACCAATCAAAAATTATATTTTTAAACATACGTATCTATTTTAAACTTGGATATCTGACGGTGGTGGCCCGCCAAATCAAAGGAATTTCTTCGGACAAGGATTAGTTCACTCCTTCGGCGTGCTCAAAATACATCTTTAGCTCTAATATTTTACGAAGTTCGCTCTAGTCGACACTGCGGAGAGGGTGGGATTCGAACCCACGGTACCTTGCGGTACAACAGTTTTCAAGACTGTCGCCATAGACCACTCGGCCACCTCTCCGCACTACCGACTAGTTTTTCCACCAGAGGCGGATCCACCCTTGGTGGACAAGACTGTCGCCATTGTAACCACCGACTACCTAGAAGTCCCGCGAAGGCGGGGTCGGACACCTCTCCGCACTACCGACTAGTTTTTCCGCTTTTGGCTGAGCCACTTCTTTACGAGGTAAATATACCAGTGATTATGGCGTCGGCATAGTTTAGCTACTTCCCGATCGAATGGCAAATTAACTTTCTAAAAATCCACCAGACTGATGTTCCCATAGTTTTACATAGAGTCCTTTCTGGTGAATCAATTCCTCGTGTGTGCCATCTTGAACGATTCTTCCTTGGTCTAGAACAATGATTCTATCTAAGTGTTTGATGGTAGAAAGTCGGTGAGCAATAACCAAAGCGGTTTTTCCTTTCATTAATTCCCAAAGTCCTTCTTGAATATATTTTTCTGACTCAGAATCTAGTGAGCTCGTCGCTTCATCTAAGATGAGAATAGGTGCGTTCTTCAGCAGTGCCCGAGCAATGGCGATTCGCTGCCTTTGTCCGCCACTTAACTTGACACCACGTTCACCAACCAGAGTTTCATACCCTTGCGGCAGTTGGTTGATGAATTCATCAGCGTGGGCGATTTTTGCTGCTCGTACTATCTCTTTTTTGCTTGCCTTACTATTTCCATAGGCAATATTTTCAAGCAAAGAACGGTGAAAAAGTAGTGGTTCTTGGGGAACATAACCAATCGCTTCTCGGAGTGAAACCTGACTAACCTTCTGGATATCTGTGTCATCAATTGTAATCGTACCTGAGTTAACATCAACAAATCGAAGAAGTAACTTTGTCATCGTTGTCTTTCCGCCACCGCTTGGACCGACTAAACCAATTTTTTGATGCCCTTCAATTTGAAGGCTAAGGTCACGAAGGAAGGGCGTATGTTCATCATTCCCCGAATAGGTAAAGGTAATTTTGTTGAAACGTATTGCACCGTTTTTAACATGAAGCGTGGTTGCTCGGGGAGCGTCTTCAATAAGTGGTGCGGTTAGAAAAAGTTGCGTTAGCTCAGCCGCTTCGCTAACAGAAGATTCAAATTGACGGTAGACCTTGTTGATTTCCCAAAGGACTCGCGTAGTGAGAGCGTAGTAGGAAAAAATAATCATAATTGCACCGGCGGACAACCCTAGTTGTTCTGCAAATAGTACGGCAGCGATGAGCCCGCAGGTGTTGGTGAGCACATAAATAGGTGAGATTACCGTGTCGAATCTCAGGTTTTGAAAATTTGCTGCCCGTCTGTATTTATCAGTAAAGTCAGCAACGTAGGTGCTAAAATTTTCTAATTCCCATTTTTCTTTTGCAAAGGACTTAATAATAATCATGTTGCCGATGGCGTCAGATAATTTTCCAGCAACTCTGCTGCTGGCATCATGACGAAGGGATACCAAGTGAGCGCGGCGGCGAATAATTGGTAGAGCGACAACGAGAGCAATCACGATCCACATTACAAGTATGAATGGCAGCCACGGTGAGTACTGCCATAGGACAATGAGCGCAAAAAGTATTGGGAAAATATTATTTGTCACACTGAACGCCAGTGTATCGGTGAACGTTTCGAAATTTCTAGAGAAGGCCATAGCCTTCTTGGTTAATGAACCAACAAAGTTATTAGCGTAGAAGTCATAATCTCGGTCAGAAAGTCGTTTAAAAACAATTCTGCCAAGGTTGTAAAAAGCATTGGCTTCGATTTTTACCAAATAATGAAAACCAATTCTCCAAAAAATTTCACCGAGCATCCATAAACTTGCAAAAGCAAAGATGTATGGCGCAGCGGTTGTAAGTGAGATGGTGCCATCAGCGACAAAAATGTTAATGAGTCGGCCGACAATGAGTGGGGGGACAAAAAAAACGAAAATCGTACCAGTTGCTGGCATAAGAAACGCTGCCAGCGAGTACCAGGGGTAGGCCCGGTATTGATCGGTAAAGTCCCGCAGTACTTGTCGTACTGCATCAGGAGTAATAAGTTGCTCTGCCATAGACAGTTACTTTAGCCAATTTCGTGAATATGTCCATTATAATAGAAAAAACTTCTGCAATGTGGCAGAAGAAGTTCAGCTGGTGAGGTAGGTGGAGGATTGTTTCGAAATGATTTCTGAACGACCCTGAGGGAGGGATTTCCGGCGTGTCTCGTCGTCAGCAGTACGACTCAGTGCTCTAATTTGAAGGGGAGGGATTCGCCTACAAATCGCTTCGGCTTCCGCCTCAGCGTTCGCAGGCCGCCCCTCGCGGTCTTCGTCGTCAGCAATACTCCTCAGACATCGCTGCGGGCTTCTCACCCCTCACACGAGCAAATCAATTTGCTCGTTCCCTTCCTCGGAACACTGACATTATTATATTTATCTTTTGGTATGTTCCTCGGAAGGTGGGTCGGGAATCGGTCACAACTCTCGTCGGCTTCCGCCTCCTCGGTCGCGACCCCGCCTCACGGTCTTCGTCGTCAGCAATACTCCTCAGACATCGTTCCGGCTTTCGAATCCCTCACGCGAATGAAGCAGTTCATTCGCTCCCTTCCTCGTTCACAAAGTTCACTTCGGAAGGGGAGGGATTCGAACCCTCGGTACGGAAAAAAACCGTACAACGGTTTAGCAAACCGTCGCCTTAGGCCACTCAGCCACCCTTCCGTATGCATCTGGCTACGCCAGATTATAAAAAACCGTCGGCTTCGTGCCCCCGGGGTTGTTTTTTACAACCCGCCGAATGCTGCGCCTTCTCGCATTCAGCCCACTCAGCCACCCTTCCATCAAGTATTTAACGTCTGCCAAGTGTAGCCGCGAGGGGTCGATTCGTCAATTGACAAAATTGACCCAACACAGGCATTTCCGTATACTTCTCAAGTAAACTATGGAAGAGCAAACAGATACAGATAGAAAGCCAGTTCGTTTTCAATGGGTGGTACCGGAGTACCACGAGTATGACCGTAGTCGGGAATGGTATATTGTTGCGGGGCTATGCGCTCTTTTTTTTCTGGGCATTGCCATTTGGTATCAAAATTTTCTCGGTGCAGTTTTGGTGCTCATCCTGACCATTATTGTGGTTGCCCAGCATGGTCAAACACCAATTGACGTAGCCGTTGAGCTAAGGGAAGACGGTATTCAGATAGGATCCGCCTTCTTTCATTATCGCGACTTGCAAAGTTTTTGGTTCATTTATGAGCCGCCTGATGTGAAAACCCTCTACTTTGATTTCCGCAGTCAATGGAGGGTTCGATTGCCTGTTCCATTGCAGGATATGGACCCAGTCGCCATTCGTGCTATGCTGCTGCAGTATCTTGAGGAGAATTTGGAACGTGAAGCAGAGCCAACCAGTGATTCCTTAAGTCGTTGGTTACAATTATAGAAACAACGTTCTTCGTTGTGCGTCCCTGTAGCTCAGCTGGATAGAGCGCAAGCTTGCGGAGCTTGAGGTCGCAGGTTCGACCCCTGCCGGGGACGCAGAGCGCGGAACATTAAAGCGTGAAGTACCATACGTTAACCAGTTCAATTGCAATACTTTCCGGCGTGGGGCCGAAGCGTGCTGCTTTGTTTGCGCAGCTTGGTATTAACACCATTGAAGATTTGCTATTGCATGCCCCCAGCGGCTATGTTGATTATTCACACCTGGCCACGATTGCAGAAGCCGGAGCAGGCGAACCCATTGCGCTGCGGGGTGAACTATCAAGCGTAAAATCTCGTCGCAGCTTTCGAAATAGAAAAGTATCGATTCATACAGCCACATTTTCAGACGATACTGGCAGCATTCAGGTAACGTGGTTTAATCGGTTTTCTATTCCTGCACTGCGTAGTGGCCCTGTGTATTTGACGGGTGTAATGCAGCTGGTTGACGGTAAGAAGCAAATTAGTAACCCAATCGTTGAATCTGGGGACTGTGAACCGGTCGTCGCAAATCACATACTTGCGGTTTATCCTTTAACAAAAGGGCTTCAGCAGTGGCACGTCCGTCATGCAGTAGCTGCGGCGTTACCACTGCTTTCTAAATGCACTGACCCACTGCCTGGTCAGATTCGTGTGGCAAATAAGCTCGTTACTTGGTTGGAGTCGATACGAGATATTCATGCCCCACGTGACTTGCAAGTCGTTTTAACTGCCAGGCGACGGTTGGCCTTTGATGAATTACTAACATTTCGATTGGCACAGGCATTTGTGGCTCGAGATGCGGGCAAACAACGTTCGCATAAAATTACGGTTTCAGCTTCAAAGCGAGCAACGTTGTTGGCGCAGCTACCATTTCAGTGCACGCCTGAGCAGCAGCAAGTGCTTGAGGCTGTTTTTGAGGACATTGCGAAATCCAAGCCAGCCCGTCGATTAATTCAGGGTGAAGTAGGAACTGGCAAAACCGTGATTGCTGGTATGGCGCTTGCGGCTACTGTCCAGCAAGGCTTACAGGGATTGTATCTAACCCCGACCGATGTACTGGCCCGTCAACAGTATGAAACCCTGCATACGTGGCTAGAAGGCCTTGGGGTTAAGGTTGCCCTACTGACAGCTCGGACAGGCCTGTATGCTGGTCTCCCCGCCACGCCGCTAGCAGTACGAAGGCTTGCAGCTAGTGGAGAGCCAGTACTATTTGTTGGAACTCATGCGGCTGTTACCCACAAAACGACATTTTTAAAACTCGGGTTGGTTGTAATTGATGAGCAGCACCGTTTTGGCGTTGGACTTCGTCATCGAGCGTTTCAATCAACCGGCCGTTCACTCGTTCCCCATACTATTTCTATGACCGCCACACCAATTCCGCGAACATTACAGCGAGCTATGCTGGAAGGCTTTGTTTATTCGACGCTTCATACGCCGCCGTTTGGTAAGCGACGAGTACACACTGCCATTGTGCCCACAGACAAACGTTCGATTGCTGAGGCCCGTTTACGAAAACGTTTACAGACAGGTGAGCAGGCCTTTGTTGTTTGTCCGCTCATTGACCCATCAGATGTGCTGGGTGTTCAGTCAGTGCAGGAAATGTTGCTGCACCTTCGGCACGTTTTACCAGACAGCACTATTGCCGCAGTACATGGGCGTCTTTTGCCGGCGGAAAAAGTGTCTATTTTTGCTGATTTTAAAGCAGGTAAGATTCAGGTTTTAGTAGCAACAACAGTAATTGAAGTTGGTATTGATGTTCCAGCCGCGACAATAATGGTGATCGAGGGCGCGGAACGATTTGGCTTAGCACAGCTGCACCAATTGCGTGGACGAGTTGGTCGTGCGGGCGGTGAAGGTTTCTGTTTGCTGTACGTAACCAAAATGACTGCTCGGGTACTTCACAGGCTGCGTTTATTTGCGAAGACCGATGACGCTTTCCGTTTGGCCGAGTTGGATTTATCACTGCGCGGTCCGGGTGAATGGTTTGGCTTTCGACAATCTGGTTTTCCTGAGCTGCGATTTGCCGACCTTTCAGATTCCGAAACACGTGCCCTGGCTGATTCAGCGGCGGAGACACTTTTGCGCATTGACCCTAAGGGAGCGACGTATCGAAAATATTATGAGGCTGCGCAAAAGCTATGCAGCAGCGCCGATACTGGTCTTTAGGAAGAGAGCGTTTTAAGAAGTGTGGTCGCTTCTAGAAGTGTTTGTGCGATGAGTTTCTTTGGTTGACTTGGTAATTTTTCGTCCACTCGGGGGCTCGCAATGATTGCTGCAGTAATACCGAGCCGTTTGGCTGTTTCTAGGCGCCGAGCGGCTTCTGATACAGGACGAACGTCACCGTGCAACCCTAACTCGCCGTACGCCATAAGTGTTCGCGGGACCGGCAGATTGTGTATGGCACTAATGATTGCAAGCGCTACTGGCAAATCAAGCGCCGGCTCGGTTACTTTTAGTCCTCCAACTAAGTTACAGTGAATATCAAAGTTCGAAAGTGACTTCCGAAACTGTTTTTCTATAACCGCAGTTATAAGCTGCAAACGATTCGTATCAAAGCCGCTACTCCGTCGTTTGGCATTACCAGAGCGGGTCGGGGATAGCAAGGCCTGTACCTCGACCAGAAAAACCCGTGAGCCTTGCACAAGCGGCGCAAGCATTGTGCCAGGGACGGGACGTTTCGTGAGATCGATGAAGGTAGCCGAAGGGTTTTGTACAGGACACAAACCTGCGGCCGCCATTTGCCACACACCAATTTCTGTAATACCGCCAAATCTATTTTTAATAGCTCGAAGTATTCGATGTAAGCCGTCGTCGCTTTTTTCAAAGTATAGAACAGTATCAACCGTGTGCTCGATTAGTTTTGGTCCAGCGATGCCGCCGGTTTTTGTAACGTGTCCAATGATGACAATGGGTGTTGCTGTATGTTTGGCAATCTCAAGCAGCGCATCTGTTGCATCGGCCAGGTCTCTCGGTCGGTTTGCCGTAGCACCGCGTTCTGTGCGCATGGTTTGTAAAGAATCAATAACGACGAGTGCGGGTTTTAGGGTTGCAATGCCATGAGTAATATTTGCAATCGTTGGTTCGTCGAGAAAGTGCAGTGCGTCATTTGTAATGCCTCCCAAACGGTTCAGACGAAGCCGAACCTGCTCACCTGATTCTTCACCTGAGACGTAGAGAATAGAGCGATTAGCCAGTGCCAAGTGTCGAGCAATTTGCAGCAGGAGTGTTGATTTTCCTACACCAGGGTCGCCGCCAATCAGAATAAGTGCGCCGGCCACAACTCCACCACCCAAGACCCTGTCGAATTCTTCGTCGCCAGTGGGGAAACGGGTTGCGCCTTGTGGTGAGGAAAAATTACGAAGCGACGTTGCCGCCTTTGTGGCAGTAGTCTTTGCCGCTTTTACAGGCGCTGAAACGATAAGCGTACCCCAGGCTTCACAGTTGCGACATTTACCTTCCCATTTTGGGAAGTGGGCGTTGCAGGCTGCGCAGGAATAAGAAGCGACCTGTTTCATGAGCTATTTTGTCGCTGTGCAGTCGTTCATTTCAATGTGCATATGGGGTGGTTTCGTTTCCCAGAGTGGGGGTTCATACCCACCACCGATATTTGGACACTTTGCTACTATAATGTCGCGTATCCTATCAAAGTCTTCAAACGTTCTTGCTCGTATATCGACTGCGCATGAGAATCCCGATGGTAGAGAGCCAGATGAAAGCTCACCATAGTGCTTAGAGCCACGGTGATGTTGGCAGTTTGTACTGCTACTGTACGTTTCGTTTGGGTCCCAAGGGGTGCAGGTTCCTTTGGCAATATTATCGTCAGAGATGCTGTTAAATGTTACGTCTACATTGGACTTGATACAGCTCATCAATTCAGCTAGTTGTTTTGTTGCGTGCGCTCCTTGGTCAGAAGCAATTGGTAAATCGGAGAAGGTATCTTCGCCAAGTGTGACCTTTGTGCAACAGCAAACGTTTGTTCCCTCTGTTGGTTGTGGCTGGGGGCAAGAGGAGAAATTGGCGTAGGCCGCGCCTGGGCATTGCTCACTGCCGGCTGGGAATTTTTCTAAATCGCGCCATGAACAAAATTGCGCAGCATCAATGATGGCCTTTTGTTCGAGTGGTACATTAGCAATATATGCTAAGTTCAGCGCAGTGAACTTCGTTAGCTGGGGGTTAACCGTGTAGAGGATTACATATGAACCGAGCATGAGTACAAGCCCTATGACAGCGCCGCCAGCGTAGGTCTGGGCGAGGGAGATTCTATTCGTGTTTCCCGCAGCCGTTAGCCATATAAAACCAGAAACTAGTAACACTATGGCCGCAAGTAGTGTAGCGGCGCTAACCGCTAGAATATATAAACTGGCTATGTATTCGCCAATCCAGGGTATGCCGATGCACCTTTGAGTGGGATTTGAAATATCCGAGCATGCAGTGGGCGCTCCAATAGCTGAAAAGTCTACGATTTTAAACGTTAAATCAGGTACTTTAAATTTCGGCTCTTCAGCCTTCGCTACTGTGCCAACGAAAGAAATGGTCAACGACGCAACGAGTACCGCCAGTGCTATGAAGCGCCGGTTCATATTATTGCTTCGTAGCGTGGAGATTAATGACTTGTGTCAGTTCTTCGCTCGTAATGAGGCCGGACACTCGCTGGTCATTTATGAATAGATACGGAGTACCATCCACACCAAGCGCGTTACCTTCTTGTACGTTTCGCAATACCATATTTTTCGCTTCAGTACTTTCCATGCAAGCCGTAAAGGTATTCGATTTCAAACCCAACGCTGACCCAAGGGCTAGTAGGTTGTCTTGGTAGTGGTTTGTGGTAGCAAATAGCGCATCGTGAAATTCCCAGAACTTACCTTCTTTACCGGCACACCAGGCAGCTGTGTGGGCTACGAGCACATTTGGGTGTACAGACGAAACAGGAAAATCGCGCCAAACGAGACGTGCTTTTTTATTCGTGTCCACCTCACTCTTTAAAAGCGTCGCCATGTCCCGACAGTAGGGGCAATCAAAGTCAGAAAAAATAACAATTTTTACCGGTGCGTCTGAAGCGCCGTATGAAAAATCATCAGACCGTGTGGTGGGTTCGGTTATCGTGGGCGTTCTTGTCCCAGTGACAAGTGGGTTACCAGCAGGCTCGAACGTACTCCCGGTGTTTATGGGTTGGGATGTTGTTGGTAGAAGCGTAAAGCGTAAAAAGAGGTATAACGTAACAATGGCTGCTAACAGTATGGCACCGACAAACGGGAGAAGGGTTGTTTGTGATTGTTTCATAGACGTAGACGAGAAATCCCGCCAAAAATAGTTTCAATAGTTAGCCACAGTCCGTCAGTGCTGACCGAGAGCTGCCGAACTGTTTCAATGGGAACATCTGGGCCAATCTGTTCACGGGTGCCAGTGGCAAGATCAATTGCAAAAAGGTTATCGCGGTAGCTATCAGCAATACTTGGCGAAAGCCCTGCCCCTTCGGGTAGTTCTGTTGGAACAGCGCAGACAACTTTTGTCTGGCTGGAGAAGGTGCATTTGTCGGCCCACGTTGTAACGCCAATGCTGTGCCTGTTAGCGCCAATAGCTTCACCACTGGCATCAACCAACCACACCGTCGGCCGGTAACCTGTTGCGGCAGACGAGACACTGTAGAGCAACCGTTGCCCATCTGGCGTCCATTTGGCTTGCATGCCGACACCTGGAACAGTGAGTGATCGGTAGTTCTCTCCATTGAGGCCAATCAGGAAGATATCTTGCTGGTCAGCGGCAGACGGGGTGTGCTGATACCCAAGTATGTCCCCTCGAGGGGACCACAGCACGTCAACTGAGGCAGCATTCCTACCGAGTGGTTCAATTGCTTTTGCGGCTGTGCCGTCGACATTTGCTGTGCCCAGCCAGTTATTATCTGGGTCGAGTGCCAAACTTTTGAAGGCGAGAGATTCACCAGTTTTGTTAAAAGAAAAATCTTCCCAGTGTTTTGGGAGGGTGTACTGCGTATCCGATTGAAAATCATAGACAATATTTGCGCCGTCCGGAAATTCAATAACTGCCTGCTCGCTCGTAGGTGACCAGGTAACATTTTCTGCGCCCAAAAATGATTTTTCTCCAAGTTGTTTGATTGTTCCGTCTATAGCAACTTGCTGAAATTCGCCGCTTCTGGGTTGATAGAAGCGAACGTTACCAGTGTTGGCGGTGGTGCTAAATACTGAACCAGTTGTGGTAATTGCCGTTGGTGCTTCGACTGCTGTGCCGTCTGCGCCAATCAGTACAGTTCTGCCGTCGACAGTTGTTCTTGGTGCACCAGGTCGAGCCGTAGGCAGCGTGGCGGAGGGGGTGGGGGTGGGCGCACTAGGGGGCGTTGGTGTTTTTTTGAAAGCGATACTATAAAGGAGCGTTGCTATAAGAGCAACGAGCAGGAGGAAACCAGTGATGAGCAGTATTTTTCTAAGTGAAATATGTGGCATAGCTAGGCGAGTCGCCAGCGATTGCCATGCTTCGTCAAAGCGAGGGTAAGCGGCTTCACGCCGCGTCGAGCGAGCAGCCGTTTGGCAAGCGCTTCCTCTACAGTACCACGGAGCACATGTTGAATGCTACGGGCGCCGTTGCCGTGCACTGTTGCGGCTGTTAAGAGGGCAGTGCGCGCGGCGTCAGGCACCAGCAGTGTTACGCCGCGCTCTGCTAAACGTTCGTTGAGTAAAGCAACCTCTCTCTCGAGTAACGTTGCGAGCTCGTCATTTGCAAGAGACGTTAAGGATAGTACAGCGTCAAAACGTTCGCGAAGCTCTCCAGGCAGGAGTTTGGCCGTAGCTTCGAGAATATCTTCACTAGCGGCTGTTGCGTTATGCGTACCAAAGCCCAGCGAACTGGCCTCCTTGGGGAGCGGGTTCATGGTGGCGACTATTATGGTTTGTCGAAAGCTGATGACTCGTCCCGCACCATCTCGGAGAGACCCTTCGCTTAGTATTTGTAGGAGCAATTGGTAGACATCCCTATGGGCACGGTTAAGTTCGTCAAAGAGGATGACGCGATACGGTCGCCGTCGTACAGCCTCCGTTAGTGCGCCGCTTTCCTTGTAGCCAACGTAGCCAGCTGGTGCGCCAATAAGTTTCGCGACCGTGTGTCCCTCGGTGTACTCACTCATATCAAAGCGAAGCAGGGCATCCTCGGATTGGAAAAGTGTTTGGGCCAACGCTTTCGCCAGCGTTGTTTTTCCGACGCCGGTAGGACCAGCCAGGAGAAACGAGGCCAGGGGACGATGCCTATCAGATAAACCTAACGACGAGCGGCGGATTGTTTCTGAAACGGTTCGTCGAACATGCTCATGACCAATAAAACGTTCACCAAGCGACGCTTCTAAATTATTGAGTCGGGCGTGCTCGTCGAGGGCGAGTTCACGCACGGGTACACCTGTCCAGGCGGTGAGGATTTCGGCCACCGTCTTTGCCGTCACTGTTGGTAGGTCAGTTGAATCATCGGCCGCAAATGAGGCTTCAAGCTCCAGCCGACGAGCATGGTGGTCGCGTGCTTCGTCGCGCCAACGAATCGCTTCTTCAAATCGTTCCTGTGTTGTGGCCGTTTCTTTGCGTTTTGTGGCCGTTCGTTCAGCGGCGGTGACTTCTTGAATGCGACCAATGAGGGCTGGCGTTGCACTTTTTAGTGCTGCTCGAGCGGCTGCTTCATCAATAAGATCGATTGCCTTGTCAGGGAGAAACCGTTCTGGTAGGTAGCGTTCGCTAAAGCGGATGGCGGCGTCAATGGCTTCATCAGTAATACGAACACCATGGTGCATTTCATAGCGACGACGAAGTGCGTGGAGAATATCACGGGTCGCGCTTGGGGTTGGTTCAGACACGCGTACTGGTTGGAAGCGTCGTTCAAGCGCGCCATCAGATTCAATATGCTGGCGATACTCTTCGAGAGTTGTGGCACCAATGCAGCGAAGTTCTCCACGAGCCAGCGCTGGTTTTAGAAGATTAGCCGCATCAATAGAGCCTGTGGCAGCGCCGGCGCCCACAATGGTGTGTAATTCGTCGATGAATATAATGATGTCTGTGTTGCGTTTCAGTTCGTCTAAGACCTGCCGTATGCGGTTTTCAAATTCACCTCTAAACATTGTACCCGCAATAAGTGAACCAACGTCGAGCGATACGATGCGCTTGCCTTTGAGTGCTGTGGGAACGTTCCCTTCGGCAATCCGTTTAGCGAGCCCTTCGACAATGGCAGTTTTACCTACGCCCGGATCGCCAAGGAGGACGGGGTTATTTTTTGTGCGACGAAGTAGTATTTGCATGACCCGTTCTATTTCTAGTTCACGGCCAATGACCGGGTCGATTGCCGCCGCTCGTTCAGGATTTGTTAAATGAGTACCAAACCCCTTAATGACGCTTGGTAACTCATCAAGCTCGTCGCTTGTTGTCGCGGTATCAATAAAGGTTTCCGTTAGTTCGGTTAACTTTGCGTCACTCTTCATAACGAGCTCGAGTTGTTTTGCTAGCTCACGAGTATCCCAATGACTGTGGCGAAATAGTCGAAGCGCTTCCCCCGGACGGTCGAGGATGGCCTGTAGGAGATGTTCAGTTCCTATATACGTGTGCTGTGCACGGTAGGCAATGGCGGTTGCCCGCATCAGTGCTCGACGCGCATCAGCAGACAGGAGTGGCGTTGCGGTGCTTGTTGCTGTTGTTTGCTCAATTAAGAAGGAACGCAACGCTTCAATGTCGAGTTTTGCACTTGCTAGCAGCTCAGCTGACAGGGAACCACGAGTTTCTGCCAAGGCGAGGAGCAGGTGAATCGGCTCAACGGTTGCCTGCTTCGCTTCCCGTGCTAGCGTATTTGCTCGACGGAGCGCGAGAGAAAGGTAGCCGCTGAATTTTGTAGATTTAGTAGACATACTTATGCTCCGCCACCCATTGTCCGGAGCGCGGTAATCCGCTCTTCCAGGGGTGGGTGGGTAGAAAATAGAGAAGCGAGTCGTCGGGATGAGCGTGGGAAGGGGCTGGCAAAATAGAGTGAGGCTGTGGCGTTTGAGGCGCTCGTTGTCATTTGGTTAGCGTCAGCAATTTTTTCTAGCGCCGAAGCCAGCCCTTCAGGATAGCGACTGAGCAGCGCGCCATCAGCATCGGCTAGAAATTCACGGCGGCGTGAGATGGCCAGTTGTAATAATTTGGCAATAATCGGGCTTAGTACAGCCAGTGCCAATCCGACGATAATCAAAATTGGTGGGGTGTTCTTTGTGTCCCGATTCCTGCCAAAGAGGTGGGAGTGAATGAAGAAGTCTGAAGCGATAGCAATGAAGCCAACCAGTGTAATGGCCAGCATGAGATACCGCGTGTCGAAGTTTTTAATGTGAGAAAGTTCGTGTGCCAGGACACCTTCAAGCTCATTCTTGCTTAATGTCTGTCGGAGCCCTGCAGTAACCGCGATACTTGCGTGCGCTGGGTCACGACCAGTGGCAAATGCGTTCAGGGCGCTGTCTGGCAAGAGATACAATTTTGGCGTTGGTATACCGGCAGTAATGGCCAAGTTTTCAACTATGCGGTGTAGTTCAGGGTCTGCGTCGTAGGGCAGCGACACAGCACCGGATCCTGTAAGAGCGATTTTATCACCCGCGAACCAGCTCGTGAGCGTACTGGTGAGTGCCAAGAAACCAGCCATGACTAACAGTGCTGGAGTGTTGCCACTAATCGTACCGAAGACGTAGCCAATAAGAAGCACCAAAGCAACTACCGCACTGATCAGCAGTATAGACCGTCGTTTATTCGCAACAATTTGTTGATACATTAGGTAAAGGAAACAGCAACAGGTTCACGACTGGCCGTTGCATCAAGCTCAAAGAACTCTGCTTGGTGGAAACCAAGTGGGCCAGCAATGAGGTTGGTCGGGAAGACAGTTTGTTTAATGTTGTAGTCTCGCACCAGTCCGTTATAGAACCGTCGGGCAGCTTGTACTTTGTTTTCTGTATCAGCCAGTTCACGCTGCAGCTCAACAAAATTGGTGGATGCTTTGAGGTCTGGGTAGCTTTCTGCGACCGCAAATAAGCCACTGAGACTGTTTCCGAGTGCCGCTTCTGCTATGCCTCGTTCCGCCATGGTGGCGGCTTGCAGGGCAGCTGCTCGGGCCGCGGTTACTTTTTCTAATGTACCAGCTTCATGCGCCTTGTACCCCTTAACGGTTTCGACAAGATTTGGAATAAGGTCAGAGCGTCGTTTCAGTTGGATATCGATATCCGCCCAGGCCTCAGTCACGTGGGTGCGGGCACGAATCAATCCATTGTAAAAAGAAATGATTCCTAAAATAATGACGACAGCAATAATGGCAAAAATACTTAGTGGTGTCATAGGAATTTTCTTGTAATGTGTGGTATAATAAATTTTGAGCGAACCATATTTTCAATCATTTTCTTTTGCAATCGTACCGAAAAAACAAGCAAACGTCAACGTTTGCGGAATTTATTTCTCGCCCTGTTGTTCGGGGTATGTATACAAACGCATGCGGCCTACGAGTTATCTTGGATTAGATATTGGCTCAACGAGTATAAAGCTCGTTGAGTTGCGAGCCACCGCTGGCGTGCCTGAGCTAGCAACCTACGGCATGGTGACCGTACCAACGCTTCCAGCTGCTCGTCAGTATGATACGGGTCAGTTGGCTGCCACTGTAGCCACGTTACTGAAACAAAGCCGAGCAACAGCTCGGGGAGTGTACAGTGCCTTACCAACAGAATCAGTCTTTACCTCAATCATTACTGTACCGCAGGGGAATGCGAAAGCTGTGGCAGCGGCAGTTCACACGGAAGCCGCGAAACTGCTTCCTCGGCCAATTGACGAGATGGTGCTTGATCCACAACAACTTAGCGTGAGCGCTGATAAACACTCCGTTCGTATACTGCTCGTGGCGGCTCCACGCGAGTTGGTTGAGCGATACGATACTATTTGTCGATTGGCCGGAATTGAATTGCTTGGTCTGGAAGTCGAGAGCTTTGCTATGGTGCGTTCCTTGGTTGGTAAAGACCCTGCTTCGGTAGCGATTGTAGACTTTGGTGCGACAACAACAGACATCATCGTTGTGGCCAATGGGGTGCCAGTTCTTTCTCGCAGTGTACGCATTGGTGGCCGAGACTTAACTAGTGCGCTGCAGTCGGTGCTGGGCGTTGACGTTGCGCTAGCCGAACAAGCAAAGCGAGATGCTGGTTTGGCTGCCGGAAACGTTGGTTTGGCTGGTGTCTATAAAAAAACAATTGAACCCGTAGTCCACGAGTTGCGTTACACGCTTGATACCTATTTCGAGCAATCCCAGCGACGGGTTGAGAAGATAATTCTCACTGGCGGCTCGTCATTACTGGTTGGGCTTCCTGAATACATTTTTCAAGAGACGGGGTTGCGCACGTTTGTTGGTAATCCATGGTCTCGGGTTCGCTATCCATTAGAACTTGAGAAGGTGCTGTCAGAAACAGCCGGACAGTTTAGCGTGGCGATTGGTCTGGCGCTCCGACCATTTAAATCATAACGAACTATGGATGTTAATTTCCTGTCTTCTGAACGTCGTAAACGGGAAGTTGAAGAACGTGAACGTTTAGCAAAACAGCTATTGCCAGCTGAACTACATGAAGCCGAGGGGCTGTCGAATTCGCCACAATTAAAAACGGTGCGAGCAGTACCGACGAAGACCGAAGCAGAGCCGGCTAAAATTGAATTGAGTGAAGTCGTGCAGCCAGTTATACCAACGGTGATGCATCCTGCAGCGGTGGCAAGCACCATCAGCATGCATGAGCCTGAGACGCAGCAGGCGAAGCCAGCAGTAGACCGGTCGATTTCCGTTCCGCCGCCTGTGGCGAAAAAAAATAGTGCTCCACACAGTGCAACAGTCGAGATGGTGCGAGGGCCAGAGGCAAAAAAACATAAAACAGGAATGACACGAACCGCCGGAAGGCTCGTCGAATACGCCGCTTTACTTAGTATCGTTGTCGTTGTGTTTGTAAGCGGGGTAGCCATTGGCGTGTCTATGCGTCGTTCACCAGCACCGGTTGCTCCCGTGGTGTCAGGTATTTCGCTCATAGAACACGAAGCAGCCATGGCCTCGGCTCGAGATGTGCTTCGTCTCGCGCACGTTGCTTTGATTCAAGAGTCGCTTGATGAATATTGGCGTCAAAATGAAGCTCGCTTTCCAAGCGGCGTTGAAATTGTGCTGGGGACCGACACAACGCAGTGCCTGGGTGCGGCCGGTTGGATTAGTAGAGATAGTTGTATTCTTCCAGTTAATCCTTCGGACAATAGAATATATTTGAGTGCCATGCCGCGTGATCCGGGTACTGGTACCTACCGGTACACGGTGCTCGAAGCCGGCCGGGCCTATCGACTTGAATTTACGCTTGAAACAGATGCGCCGGGGTTTAAGGCCGGTCCACAGCAGCGGACGGGCGGCGCTGTGCCAGCAGCGGAAGTTGCGTCATAGCCATGCCAGGGAACGAGCAACAGGCGAAGGTGTTATTAGTTGAGGATGATGTAGGAATTTCTGAAATGTATGCGACGGCACTCCGTATGGCTGGGTACACTGTGCAGACAGCCCTTGACGGAGCAGCCGGACTTGTTGCCGCGATCACCGAACCACCCGACGTTGTACTTCTTGACATCATTTTGCCAGAGCTCGATGGGTTTGATGTGCTGCAGCGACTAAAGGGAAACAGTAAGACAGCACAGATTCCCGTTCTCCTTTTGTCTAATCTCAGCCAACCAGAGCAGGTGGAGCGGGGTAAAGTACTTGGCGCTGTGGATTATTTTGTAAAAGCGAACCACATTCCAGCAGATATCGTTCGTCGACTGGGTGAATTGTTGCCTGGTCGTTTGTAAACCGTTGCGAAGAAGTTGTATGACTGGTAAACTACTCTCGTGCATTTACGCACTTGTGCATAGTGATATGATTCAAAATTTTCAACTGAAAGGGGGTGAACACGCATGACGATAGTTCGAAAAGGTTTCACCTTAATTGAGCTGTTGGTGGTCATCGCCATTATTGCGTTGCTTTCGACCCTCGCAGTAGTTGCTTTGAACAACGCTCGACAGAAATCACGGGACGCCAAGCGCGTTGCAGACGTGAAGCAAGTACAGACGGCATTGGAGCTTTACTTCGCTGATCAGAACGCTTACCCAATCGCAACAGTTACGCTCGGTGGTGCATCGGCCACTTGTCTCTCTTCTGGAGGCGGCATCAGTGGTTCTTGCTCTGGTACGACTTACATGGGTCAAGTTCCATCAGCGCCAACTGGTACGTATGATTACGATTCTACGGCTGGCACTGACTACACTATTGACTTCACCCTCGAAGGTCAGACCGGCAGTCTCGCTTCCGGTTCGCATACTGCTAACCCAAGCGGCATCCAATAGTTTTCGATTCACTATTTCGTTTTCATAAAGTACACCCCAGAACTTCTGGGGTGTACTTTATTCGTCGTAACTGTTTGTGACTGCTAGAATACGATGTATGAGCATAGTACTCGTCAAGGTGCGGCAGTACGCCATTCGTCATACGTCGAGCATATTTCTTGCTGGCGTCGTCATTCTCGGTGGGGTGCTGCGCGCTATACATCTTGGCACCGAGCCTTTTTGGGGTGACGAAGCCTTGAGTTTTGATATCGCAACTAATTTTTCAAGTGCCGCTGCGTTAATCGACTACCTCAAGTTAGTTGAAGTGCATCCGCCGTTGTACTACTTGCTTTTGCAATGGTGGACGGTTTTCGGTGAGGGCGAATTCATTGCTCGGTTACCCTCGTTTATTGCTGGCCTCGGTGTTGTTCTCGCCACGTATGGTGTGACGCATTCTTTTTTTAAATCCCGCACAGCGGCAATTGTAGCGGCCTTGATTACTGCGCTCCTTCCTTCACAAATTGAATTTAGCCAAGAGGCAAGGCCTTACGCACTTTTTACGTTAATCGGTTTAATCACCCTCTGGTGTTACTCCCGGTATCGGCGGTCGGGGAATCGGTATTTTTTGGTTGGTTATGGTGCCGCGATGCTCGCTGGCCTGTATGTACACTACTCGTTTTTATTCTTTGCGGCTTCTCTGGCTGTGGTGTGGCTCTTTGACGCCGCGTATCCAGAATCCAGCATTGAAAAGCGGCGCAATTGGTTTCTGGCTTGGTTTTATACGCACGTCGCAATTGCACTTGGGTTCATGCCGTGGCTGAGTACTGTATTTTATAAATTGTTTCTTGGGGAGTATGAACTATGGGGCGTCGCCAGAAGCATTGGTAATGGCGTACGCTCAGTTAGTTTTCCGAGCGTCGTTAGTGACCAGCTGCTGTGGCTAAATGATTTTACAAAAGTGGCGCCGGTCGTTACCTTCGCTGTGTTCTTCTGGAAGCTTGTTTTTCTTTTGTGCCTTGCGTACACCGTGCGTAATCTGTGGCGTCGTGGCGAATTACCAGAAAGTCGAGGGGCAGTGCTTTTGTTGGCCGTCGCCGTATTGTCGCTTACCGGTTTTCTATTTTCACCCCAGTCCATCAGTTACACGCCCAAGTTGCAGGAGCACATACTCATCAATAGTGTTCTCTTTGCAATGCTCATTGGGTATGCACTGTCGCTTATGGCCGTGAAATTGCGATTGCTCTGTCTTGCTTTGTTTATCATTAGTACGGTGCCGTTCACTGTGCAAGTCGTCGGGAACGACGAGGTGTGGGATACCCATCATCGCCTGCGGATAGTCGCCAATTTTATCAACGAATCGTTTCAACCAGGAGACGTCGTTATCACTGAGTCTGCTTTTCTGCGCACTGATATAAATCATTATCTGCGCACCGACATCGAAACGCATTCCATTTTACCCATTGGCTACTTTGGTAATGATTTGGGACAATCCCGACAGACGCTTGGGTTAGTAGAAAACGAGTCTCAATTTCGTATTTTTCGTCCGACCAACGCTGCGGTAGTTGGTCAGCTTGAACAGGTATTGGAGCGTGAGCAGGCAAAGCGTGTTTGGTTGGTATTTTTTATCGACCCGAGCACACTTACGGTCTGGCTAGAAGCTAATGGCTGGCGGGCTAGCTTTCTTTCCCCAAGTTCGAGCTTGTTACCAGTGAACATGTATACGAAGCGTACACAGTTATGATTATACTAATGTCATTTATTCTCGGGCTTTTCGTGGGCAGTTTTTTAAACGTGCTCATTCTACGAACAGTTGCAGGAGAATCGTTCATCACGGGACGTTCACATTGTCCGCAGTGTGGGGTGACACTTTCCTTTTTACATATGTTGCCGGTCGTTAGCTACCTGGCGCTCGCTGGTAAATGTGCAAAGTGCCAGTCATCAATTTCGCTACAGTATCCAGTGGTTGAATTTGTCACGGGTTGCTGTTTTGCGTTACTAGCATCGTCATACGCTCCAGCTGAACTCAGTATGCTCTACCCGTATCTGCTGAAAGATTTCGTTATTACTATGGGGTTACTAGCACTTTTTGTTTTTGATGCGCGTTGGTATGCGGTGCCCGATGCCGTTGCTTTGCCCGTGGCAGGCGTAGCTGCGTTTTTGAACATACTGCTCGGTATGCCATGGCGAGCAGTTTTTCTTGGTGCTGCTGTTGGGGCCGGGTTGTACGCCGTTCTTTGGGTGGTCTCGCGCGGTCGCTGGGTTGGGGACGGCGACATTCGGTTGGGTGCTGTGGTGGGGGCGGCGGTTGGCTGGCCAGGAACGCTCGCCGCACTCTATGTTTCGTATCTTATTGGTGGCGTGGTGGCTATTGCGCTCGTGGCAACAGGGCGCAAGGAACTTGGTGGTATGCTTCCAATGGGTACATTTTTGATGGCGGCTACTTTTTTTGTCTTACTGTTTCCTGAACGCATTGCCGTTGTCACAAATTATTTCCTTTCTGTATGGCACTAAAAAAATCAGAAGCCAAAGAGCGAATCAGTGTTTTGCGGCAGGCCATTGAAACGTACCGCTACCAGTATCACGTACTTGATGAAGCGTTACCGATTAGCGATGCCGCACTTGATTCTTTGAAGCACGAACTTTTTACGCTCGAAAGTCAGTTTCCCGATTTAGTAACCCCAGATTCGCCTACGCAGCGAGTTGGTGGGCAACCGATGCCGGCGTTTCGAAAAATCGAGCACACGGTGCCGCAGTGGTCTTTTGCTGATATTTTTTCTCCAGAGGAGCTAGAGAGTTTTGATACACGAGTAAAAAAAATGCTTGGTTCGTCGGCCGCTGCCTATACGACCGAGCTGAAAATTGATGGCCTACATATTGTACTTACGTATGAACGAGGGGTGTTGGTGTCAGCGGCGACCCGTGGGAACGGCGTGGTGGGAGAAGACGTAACGCATAATGTTCGCACCATCGCCAGCGTTCCATTGACGTTGCGCCGGCCGGTAGATGTTGTGGTTGAAGGTGAGGTGTATATGAAAAAATCTGTTTTTAATGCGTTGAATAAAGAGCGCAAAACACGGGGGGAAGAATTGTTCGCCAACCCTCGGAACGCCGCCGCCGGTGGTATTCGGCAGCTTGACCCTCGTGTGGCTGCCGAGCGACAGCTTGACGCATTTTTTTACGATATTTCAAAAGCAGTCGATGCTCCAGCCACGCAAAGTGGCGAGCTTGAAACGCTGGTCAGCCTTGGATTTAAGGTAAATAAACACTTCCGTCGCTGCACCTCAGTTGCTGCGGTCGTGGCGTATTGGAAAGAGTGGCAAGCAAAACGGGAGAAAGAGGATTACTGGATTGATGGTGTGGTGGTGAAGCTAGATAGTGTCGCTGATCAGGTGCAACTTGGCTATACCGGAAAGGCACCACGGTGGGCGGTGGCGTTTAAATTTCCAGCCGAGCAAGCGACGACGGTCGTTGAAGCAATTGTTGTTCAAGTAGGTCGGACGGGTGTTTTAACGCCGGTGGCTCAGTTACGCCCTGTCATTGTTGCTGGCACAACCGTCTCACGGGCAACATTGCATAATGAAGAAGAAATCAAGCGGTTAGACGTCCGTATTGGTGACACAGTTATTTTAGAGAAAGCTGGAGATGTTATTCCTGACATTGTTCGAGTGCTGCCGAATTTACGAACCGGTCGTGAGCACGTTTTCGTTATGCCAACGCAGTGCCCAGTTTGTGGCGCGGCAGTGGAGCAGCGGCTTGGTGGTACGAAGCGCACAGTTGGTCGCTTCTGTATGAATCGAAAGTGTTACGCACAAAATTTGCGTCAGAACGTGCACTTTGCCTCGCGCAGCGGGGTTGATATTGTCGGCTTAGGTAAGAAAGTTGTTGAGCAGTTGATGCAAGAGAATCTGGTGCGTGACCCAGCCGATTTTTTCTCGCTTACTGCAGGAGACCTCGAACCACTCGAGCGCTTCGCCGAAGTGTCAGCCGCCAAGTTGGTTCACGCTATCCAAAACGCGCGACGCATTCCACTCGCTCGCTTTATCAACGCTCTTGGCATTCGTCATGTGGGTGAGGAAACTGCTTTTGCGCTGGCCGAACGTTTTGGCACGTTCGAGTTGTTTGCTGCTGCAAATTCCGAAACGCTGCAAAAGGTGGCTGATATCGGAGGAGTGGTAGCGACGAGTATTGCTGAATGGCTCTCAGACACGACGCATCAGCAGCTGCTGGAAAAGTTTACGAGTAATGATGTCGTTATTGTGCCGTACGTATCAAAAAAAACTGGTGGTGCCTTTCAAGGAAAAACAGTTGTCATCACTGGTACTTTAAACACCATGAGCCGAGATGAAGCGAAAGCCGCTGTTCGGTCGGCGGGGGGAAAAACAGCTGAGAGTGTGAGTAAAAAAACAAGCTTTGTGGTGGTGGGCGAGAACCCTGGCAGTAAGGCGGCGCGAGCGAAATCGCTTGGTGTTCCGGTGCTTGATGAAACGGCTTTTCAGCGTTACTTGAAGGAGCGGCCGTAATTGCGTACCATTGGGACTCATATGGCATTAACGAAAGAGGACGTCATTCATATTGCAACGCTCGCTAGGCTTGACTTAAGTGAAGCCGAAATCGACAGCATACAAGGTGAGCTGTCTAAAATTATTGCCTACATTGATGAGCTGCAAGAAGTTGTTGTCACGGGTGTCGAAGAAACAGCGCAGGTAACGGGGCTAACGAATCGTTTGGCAGCAGACGTCGCCAGCCCATCAGACACAGCAACCCGCCAGCTCCTCCTTGAGGCTTTTCCTCTGCGCGAAGGGGACTACCTCAAAGTGAAGGCAGTGTTTGAATAGTATGGCGAAACTGCATGAATTAACGCTGGTTGAAACAGTGGCTGGTTTATCGGCTGCTGAGTTTAGTGCTGTAGACGTTACGAAAGCATATCTCGATCGCATTGATGCCTTGAATCCAACACTGAACGCCTATCTTACTGTGGCGCATGAATCTGCCTTGGCTGCAGCTGAGGATGCCGACAAGAAACGCGGAGAAGGAGAGAGCGCGCCACTTCTAGGCGTTCCGATTGCTGTTAAAGACGTCATTATGACGCTTGGCATGCGCACCACGGCCGCTTCAAAAATGCTGGAGCACTACCAATCGTCGTTTGATGCGACAGCAGTGAAGCGATTGCGTGCGGCGGGTGCTGTTATTTTGGGTAAGACCAATCTTGATGAATTTGCTCACGGTGCTTCTACTGAGAATTCTGCGTATGGCCCAACCAAGAATCCTTGGGACACCTCACGCGTACCTGGTGGCTCTTCGGGCGGTTCAGCTGCGGCGGTAGCAGCTGATTTATGCGCCGCCGCCATTGGAACGGACACCGGTGGTTCTATTCGGCATCCTGCAAGTTTTTGTGGTGTGCTTGGTATGAAACCAAGCTATGGGAGAGTTTCGCGTTCCGGTCTTCTTTCTATGACGTCTTCCACTGACGTCATAGGTCCCATGACGAAAACGGTTCTGGACGCCGCGCATATGCTTGAAAGTATGGCCGGCGGGGACGATGCTGACCAAACGACTTCACCGGAGGCGGTCTTAGGTGGCACGTACACTACAGCCATTACTGCGTTGCAAGATTTACGAGGCAAAAAGATTGGCGTACCAAGAGATTTTATTGCGACCGGTATGCTGCCAGCAGTGGCTGAACGGTTCGAGCAAGCACTGGCGGCTGCGAAAGTATTAGGCGCAGAAATAGTTGATATACAATTACCAACCGCACGGTACGGTATTGCCGCATATTACGTTATTACACCCTGCGAAGTGAGTTCTAACCTGGCTCGATTCGATGGCATTCGCTATGGACACCAAAGTAAGGCTGCTGACTCGCTTTTTGGAGTGTATGCAAAATCACGTGGTGAAGGTCTTGGGCCAGAGGTGAAACGACGGGTTATGCTTGGTACCTATGCCCTGTCGGCTGGGTACTATGACGCATACTATAAAACTGCCCAGAAGGTGCGCACCGTCATTGTTCGAGAATTGGAGGCAGCGCTTACGCAGTGTGATTTTATCGCGACCCCTACCGCGCCACACGTCGCCTTTCCAATTGGTGAACAAAGTAATGACCCGCTGAAGATGTACTTGGAAGATATTTTTATGAGCCCAGCGTCACTTGCCGGGTTGCCCGCCATTTCGCTGCCAATGGGACTTGTCGCAGGTGGTGATGGCGTTCGTTTGCCAATCGGGTTGCAGCTTATCAGTCGACGATTTGACGAAGCTGGATTATTTGCGGGGAGTGCGGTATTGGAAAAACAGTTGCCAGCCACCGGTCGTCCGACACTTGGCTAACGTATGCCAAAGGTCGCGATTGTAATCTTCGTACTTTTTGCCATAGCTTTCATATTTTTACTTTTCAAGCGGTGGCTGGTTCGAAAACTTCGTTCGCGAGAATTCTCACTTACTGACAAAAAAGCCTGGGCAGAAAAATGGGCGAGCATTGAAGCACTTGTTGACCAGGGTGAAACGCATTGGTCAATCGCAGTGATTGAGGCAGATAAGTTGTTTGACCGAGTACTGAAAGCAAAGTCGCTGCCGGGAAAAGACATGGGGGAGCGTTTACGGTTTTTAACCCGCAGCAAGCCGCAACTACGTTATGTGTGGCCAGCTCATTTGACTCGAAATCGTTTAGTACACGAAGCGAACTACCAGCCTGACAGGGGAACAGCTCGCCGAGCTGTGCACACATTTGGTAAAGCGCTTCGCGAACTCGGCGTGCTATAATCAGGTAATGGCAGTTATATACGACACTATAATCATTGGCGGTGGTCCGGCGGCGACGGGTGCTGGGGTGTATGCGGCTCGAAAGCGTATGAAGACGTTACTGCTTACTGAGTCGTTCGGTGGTCAGTCGATTGTTTCGGACGATATTCAAAACTGGATTGGTGAGCCACACGTGTCTGGTATTGAGCTGATGCAAAAGTTGAAAGCTCATCTCAGCGCCTACGCTGATGTTCTTGAAATTAAAGAAGGGGTGCGCGCCACCGAAGTTGTGAAAATAAAGTGTCGAGAGAATCGCATATGCGACTTTGTTGTTACGACGACGAATGGCACAAAGTACACAACAAAAACCGTCATTGTTACGACTGGTGCGAGGCGGCGGATGCTTGGGGTGCCGGGTGAAGCAAAACTGAACGGGAAGGGTGTGGCATACTGTTCAACGTGCGATGCGCCGCTCTTTAAAGGTAAAACCGTCGCTGTTGTTGGTGGCGGGAATGCTGGGTTAGAAGCGGTTGAGGATTTGTTTCCCTATGCGGAAAAAGTTTATTTACTCGTGCATGGCGATGCACCAACGGGCGACCCCGTAGTGTACGCGAAAGTGAAGGGCAATGAGAAATTGAGTATTTTAACAAATGCTGAAATAAAAAAAGTGTCCGGTGATACATTTTTAACCTCGATTACCTATACCGTTGACGGTGCGAAAGAAGAACGTGAATTGCCCGTGTCCGGATTATTTATTGAAATTGGTTCTGTTCCGAATTCAGAGCCGGTGGCTAGTTTAGTTGACCTCGACAAGGCCAAACAAGTAGTGGTGAATCCTCGTACCTGCGCTACATCCCAAGCTGGTATTTTTTCGGCCGGAGACGTAACTGATGACCCATTCAAACAAAATAATATTTCTGCCGGGGACGGCGTGAAAGCAGCACTTTCTGCCTACTATTACCTCATGGAGCAAGAACGGGCGAACCCGATGCTTGAAAGTGCTGACGCGAGGTAAAGCTATTTGACACACCAGCTTACCCGCCGTTAAATAAAGAAGTCAGTTCCACAACTTCATCAAGGGGGAGGGCTTTTGGAGTCGCTCTTTCACAGGAGGAACGAGTCATGGATGGTTTGGAGCTTGTCGTGCGGTTGGACTACCAGTCGCCGCCGTTGGTGGCGCACTTGCGTGAGACGGGTATGACTGCCCACATCATTCGTGGAGGTACGATTATTCATCTCGAGTCTGTGATTTCCGGATATCGAGTGCCTGAGCTTTTGGAGAGCCAGTTGCAGCGAGACACGGGGACCATCCGGCTTCAAATCCCTGAACGGGGTGGCAAAGACGTTGGCTTCGGCACTATCGTCTGCGGCCTGAGCGGCTGCAAGATACGGCCGTATTGGTCGTCTGCGTTTCCCAAAGTGTGCGGTGAACACGCTCGCTTCACTGGTTCAAAGGGCCTCATCACCGTGACGTACCGGCCCAAAAGGAGGTGTTGGACAATCTCTCGTTACCTGGTGAAACGTACCGGAAATCTCGCCGAGGTGCTGCCCTCGATTCTCTGGCAGGGGTGCGAAGAGGTGATGCCAAGCCACGTGTGGGAACTTTTCGGTGCGGCATGTGTCGCAGCGCAACAGAAGGCGGAGTGCCCGCGTTGTGTGCACGCGCATTTCGCGCTTCCATTCCGGCACCATTGAGGTGAAATTTTCTCGTGGGGCGGTTGCAACAGCAGCCGCCCCACGCCCGTTAATTTGATAAAGAAAAGCGCCGCCTCACGGTGGGAGAGGCGGCGACTTCTGGAAGTACTTGCTGCGGTCCACCCACATGAGAGCGGCGACCCCGAGAACGGCGATTGCGCCGTCAAGCAAGTACATTGTCTTGTAGCCGGCGATGGTGTAAGGAACCAGGCCGGCGAACGAAAGGATTAGGAGGACGAAGGCGACAAGTGCGCCTCCAACTGCGGCCTTTGATCGTCTGAGTGCCCTCCAGTTGATTCGAATCTTCTTGCGCCGCCGCCGAGGCCGAGCCGTACGTTTTTTGTTCTTCACGGTGAACCTCCAAGCCGTTGTGGCGAACAAACCTTACGCCTGGCAAAGGGGATGGGTCAAGCAGTGCCTTGCTTCATAAACCTTGAAAACGTATCCTTCGACTACGTTCAGGATAAATAGTGAGCAAGCATACCTCTCTGTTCACTGATTGTGCGTATTTCTGGTATGATGCGGCAGTCCCAATCTTGAGATTTTGGAGAGGTCGCATATCCCTTCACAGGGACTTCCTTGTTGGTCGGTGGTCTAGCGCACTCGATTGTTGAAAATCCTGTCATTCATAGTTATTAAATAATAAGGACGGGAGAAAGCGTTCATTGTATTTTTGGCGGAGAGGTCGCATAGTGGTCTAGTGCGCTCGCTTGGAAAGCGAGTGACCCGCAAGGGTCCGCGGGTTCGAATCCCGCCCTCTCCGCCAAAAATAGAATGCATACCGCAAGGTATCAGAGGTGGAGATTTATGGTGAGTGGGGTGAATCAGTTTCACTCTTGGCGTAAAAGTCGATATTTAAAATATGAAATTTGAAGGCGCGCCACAATTTAAGCCAGAAGAAAAATTACAGGAACGCTTGCAGGCGCAAGTGGAAGTTTTTGCCGACAAAGGCGTAGAAAACTTTACAGAAGAGCAAGCTAAAATACTAAAATATTCTGCCGAACTTTCTAAAATAAAAGATTTAAACAACTTACCACCGGATTTGCCGGAAGAGCTTGTTGCTCTAATTCAAAAACATAAAGACACTTATGTAAATTTCTTGCGCCAAGAAAGAAAATTGGAAACCTCTTTCATTGAAGAAAATATCAAAACGTATAAGGAGAAGTTTCAACCAGTAATCGCCGAATTGAAGGCAAAAATGGCGCATGGAAATTTCAAAGAACTTCCTGAATATCTTGGTTCTGGAAGCAATGGCTCAGCCTTTCGAATTGAGGTGGATGGCAAAACGTACGCCGCGAAATTCTCAAAAAGTATTACTCAAGTAAATTTTGAGATCAAGCCACTTCTTCGAGCAGAGGGTATTCCACACACTTCCCAGCTTGTCAGCTATTCTTTTGACGATGGCGTGGTGATTATGGAGCTATTGGAAGGAACGGAGGTAGCAAATTTTACACCAGAAGAAGCACCAGAATATTCTGACGAACACATAATTCAACTCATTGACACGGTGCGAGAACTCGACGCGAAAGGACTTGTTATTGACCCGAAGGCGTCTAATTTTATGTATGACCCGGAGCAAGGGTTTTCTGTTTTGGACTACCATTTAAAAACTGCTGGTAGTAGATACGGACTTCCGCAAGAAATAATTAGCTTGAGAATTGCTCTTACGGCAAGAAAATTTGAAACACTTGACTACAAAGCTCCCGATTTCGAGGAAAAAGAAAAAGCACAGTCAATAGAACGAAATAAAATTTATTTGCCGTTAATGGTTCGTCTGTTCGGTATTCTAAAAGAAAAATATCCTGATATTCTTGCAGAGTGGCAAAGACAGCAGGATGAAGATAAGAAAAATCCGAATATGTCAGTTCCCGATTTGATTGACAGAAGATATATTTCACAAAATCCTGAGTTAGAACCTCATATTAAAAAATTAGAGGAAATGGGTTTTTAAGATGTTAGATTTATATGATTCTTTACCACGGCTCTCGACATAGAGTAGATAAGCTAGAAAGACGTCAGGCGCAGGCTGCTGATGGTCTTACTGTTCCAGAGGGAGAACTACTCGAGGCAATATATCTCACCCCGGATCGTGGTTTTGCAATTGCTATGGCAGCGCGACCCGATGGGCTAACAGAGATTAATGATGAAGAACACAAGATTCATTTTGAGCATCCCGAATTGTTTAACCCAGAGCAAGAGATTTTTCTTTATGCTATTGCTGCTGAATCCTTAAACGGCGGAAGAATCGAGAAAATTGACGAAAGGCAATACGCAATACTGGATGCCAAAGAAATTATTCCGAGTGCAGTCGAAGAGCTTCGGGCAGGAGAAGTCGAGAAATACTACGAACTTACAAATTGGAAAAGAGAAAGCGAAAAGGATATAAATAGTGAGATGCGTAATAGTGATTCTCGAAGATAAGATATTGACCCAGGTCCGCAAATTCTTGTTTGGCCCAATTGCTTGAAATTTCGTACAATATGCTTACTACAGTAATGCCCGACCTTGGTAGTCCGAGGAATTTCCTTACTAGCATGGAAAAAATAAATGAAAACTATGGCAAAAAATCTAATAACAATATCGTATCTAACAAAAAATATCTCAACAGTAATCGGCTTAGTTTTGATTTGGCGCGGTATTTGGTATGTGCTAGATGAGCTAGATATGCTGTTTTTTGATGGTGGTCACATTTGGACCACGGTAGTGGGCATCATTGTTGGTTTCCTCATTCTATATATACCAGATAAAGATTTGAAAGAAATTGAAAAAATGTAATGAAATTGCGAACGACATTGAAATAGAGGACTTGCAAGTTGCATGATAGTGAATCAGAAAATTCGGGGTGGCATACTAACCACTATTGGCTATATACTTTCACCGCTCTCGTGGTGGAATGATTTGCTTATCAATATTCCGTTGGCGTATGCATTTGCATTTCCATTCGGACTTATATCGAGAGATTTATTTCTTCCAATGATGGTTTTGGGTTATTGGATAACAAACGTTGTTGGTTTTATCTTGATGCATCACGGGGTTAAGGACATCCTCTCGAAAGAGGAAGGCAGCTATACACGTAAGGAATTAGTAAAAGATTTTGCTTTTTCACTTGCCTACACCGTACTCGTTGTTGCCCTTGTTGCAATAGGCTGGCTAAAATTTCCTTTGGAATAGGTTAGCTAGCAGTAATATGGTTTTGATTTAAACAGTATGGCTGATAGTAAAAAGTTTGATGAACTCATAGACAATGAGAAATACCAAGTTTTTTTATTCACCAGTTCCGGTAATATACCATTTCATTTTGCGGCTCATCCTTGGTTTGTGATTAATAATCGTGGCTTAATTTCTAGATGGGAAGTTCTTTTCAGAAAAATGTATCACGAGACGAATGGGGGGCATTTGTATAAAAATTTCTTTCCGCTATTTCAAGGAATTGAGGTAGTTCATTTTTCGCGCAAGAGTGTTTGGAAGGCAAAGTTGCTTGGTAGCATAGAGGGTGATACTGCGAAAAAAATGGTGTCGTTTATAGAGAATTCTTATTCCACGTATCCTTTTCGAGATAGGTATTTTTTGACTGGTCCAAACAGTAACACCTATCCGCAGTGGGTTCTTGATCATTTTCCTGAGTTTGCAGTGAAATTACCGTGGAATGCCTTTGGTAAGAACTATGCACGCATGGTAAAATAAAAAAAGAAAAAAATATGCTGCATAGTCATCAAACAACAACCTGGTCTAGCTTCGTTAGCAATAACACCTCCTTTTGATAGAAGCGGGGGTCTATGATGCATTGTCCCGCTAACAGGCGGGTTTTTTATTTTTACCATTTTCAATAGTCAATACTATGATTACTCTCAGTGAACAGTCGTTTAAAAAATTACTTATAGCGTTAGCGTTGTATCTAACGTCGCTTTTCGCCGCCAATACGCTGGGGCTTAAGATTATGCCCTTTATTTTTGGTTCTCACTTGTCGGTTGGCGTGTTCTCTTTTCCGGTCGTATTCTTGATGACTGACGTTGTTGGTGAAGTGTACGGTAAGCGAATTGCCAAACTATTCGTGCTGGCGGGTTTAGTCAGCACACTACTTTTTATTGCGTATTCATTTCTATCCTTAGCGCTCCCATGGTCTGCTGAAGGCGAGTGGGCGAAGGAGGGGTACAATTTGATATTTGGCATTTCAGCTCGCATTGCCATTGCCTCAGTTGTGGCCTTTGCTATTGCTGAGTATCAGGACGTGTTTTCTTTTTTCTTGTTACGCGAAAAGTTTGGGGTACGGTTTTTCTGGTTGCGTTCTATGTTGTCAAACCTTTGGTCGCAGTTACTAGACACGGTAGTATTTATGGTCATTGCATTCGCCGGTGTGTATTCGACGGCCACGCTCATAAGTATCATTATTTCCTGGTGGCTTTTTAAAGTTGCTATGGGGGTATTGTATACGCCGCTTTCTTACGTCGGCATTTATCTTCTTCGAGAGGCGGAATAATAAACTACTGTGTTAGCAGCACCATTGTTAATGTATGAATGAAATGTTTGTTAAAGCAATAAAAACTGGAATTTTTGAAGAAGGGGAGGATTTACTTGCCTTTATAATTCGTTACGTCAAAAGTATTCAGGATCAGTCCATCATTGTTGTCACTTCGAAGATTGTCGCTTTATCTGAAAACAGAACAGCGATTGTTCCCAATAAGAAAGCAAAAGAAAAGTTAATTCTTGGCGAAAGCCAATTCGCACTACCAACGAAACACGTATGGCTTACCGTCAAAGACGGTTTATTGATGGCCAACGCTGGAATTGATGAATCAAACGCAAATGGGAAATTGATACTGCTACCAAAAGATAGTTTCAAAGCCGCGCGATTGCTTCGTAAGAAATTGCTAGTGAAGTACAAAGTGAAAGAGCTCGGCGTGCTCATTACCGACAGCCGCACTAGTCCGCTTCGCGCTGGCGTAACGGGCGTGGCACTTGGTTATGCCGGCTTTCGGGGTGTGAAAGATTATCGGGGCAAGCGGGATATTTTTGGTAGAATCGCCAAATATTCTCGAACTAATGTGGCGGATTGTTTGGCAACTGCCGCGGTGCTTGTAATGGGAGAAGGCAACGAACAACAGCCATTAGCGGTCATTAAAAAAAGTGGTATAGAGTTTTGTGATACCGTGAATCGTAAAGAGTTAGAAATTGCTATAAAAGATGATATGTATCGGCCATTGTTTTCGAAATTACGGAAGAAGTAGTAACTATATGACAACGAAAAAACCATTTGCGCCGCTTCTCGGTCAGGTGTTGCAAAAAATTGCACCTCGCATTGGCGCAAAAGTTGTGATGGAGCCCGAGTGGAATGTTGTTGGGCAAATTATCTTTAAGAATGGTCGAAAGCGGTATTTTCGTTATTCCAGTCTTGACTTGAATTCTTTAGGTTCGTCTGAAGTAGCCAAAGATAAAGACTACGCTAATTTTTTTATGAAACGCATGGGGTACAAAATTATACCTCACAGCAAAACGTTTTACAGAGATGATTGGGGTAAGGCAATTGGTCAACCACGGCGGAACATTGCGGCGGCGCACAGGCATGCGCAGAAAATTGGTTTTCCTGTTGTGGTTAAACCAAACAGTGGTAGCCAGGGGTCTGGTGTGTCACTCGCGCACAATAAACAAGAATTTTATCGAGCCGTAAAAGCGGCGTTTACAAATGACCGCATTGTTCTTGTGCAGCCACAAGTGAAAGGGAAGGACTACCGTCTGGTGGTTCTCGATAAGCGAGTCATTTCTGCTTATGAACGGGAACCTATAAGCGTCGTTGGCAATGGAAAGGCAACCATCATGCAGCTTATAAAGCTAAAGCAGCAAGAGTTTATTCTTGCAGGCCGCGACACGCAACTAAGGCCACATGACCCACGTATAAAAGAAAAACTAAAGCGTGACGGCCTTACGTTTCGTTCAATTGTGCCGCGCGGCGAGCGCATTTATTTACTCAACAATGCAAACCTTTCAACGGGTGGAGATTCGGTAGACGTTACTGCTATTGTTCACCCGAGCTTCAAAAAGCTCGCAGTACAATTAACTAAAGACATGGGGCTCCGACTTTGTGGCGTTGACCTTATGGTACGAGGCGACATTACCCAAAAACCAAATGAGTATTGGATTCTAGAAATTAATTCTGCACCCGGCCTCGACCACTACGTGCAAACTGGTAAGGCTCAAGAAAAAATTGTTGAAGCGTTGTATCTCGAGGTTTTAAAAAGTATGGAAAAGAGTGGGTAATTTTTTAAACTTTCCAAGTTTTCACATTCGAGCCAGAATACAATATGTCTAAAAATATCATTCGTCATATCTGGTTTGATTTTAGCGGCACGCTCGCTTTTTTGAAGCTCGAGCGGCACAACCGCTTACGCTATGAGTCATATGCAAACGTCATGGGTAAGCCTGTAACCGAGGGCTTGATGAATGACTACGAGAAGCTGTTTAAGCAATGCAATGGTAGTAACGCAAGCGTTTTTCGTTCCCTGGGCCAGTCGTCTAATTTTTGGTCAGAACAGGTAAATAAGGTAGACCCAGTTGAACTCTATGAGCTTTCGGCAAGCAATGTGCCAGCCATTCTCAAGCAAATCAAGGAACATAGGGCAATTTCTCTTTTCTCAAATATTGAGGTAGTAAATATTTTGCCCGCATTAGGTATTGACCCGTTACTGTTCACGAATATTTTAAGTGCGGGCATGGTGAAAGAACCGAAACCTGCTTTGGACGGGTTTCATAAGCTAGTGGAATTAAGTGGAGTACCGGCAAACGAAATTTTATATATTGGTGACAGCGAGGTAAAGGATATTATGCCGGCGAAGGCAGTCGGAATGCAGACCGCTATGATGTGGCAGAAATCAGCTGCGGCGAATCATTCTTTTGAAAAATTTGAAGAGATTTTGGATTTCTTGGAGTAGCACCAGAAAGCATTAGTGTTGCTGCGACGAAGTATAGTACCTTGACGTTTTGAAGTTTTTTCATTAAGTTACCTTGTCCTTTTGCTAGGACAAGGTCTTTGAGAATCGATTATATTCACGTTCGCGAACAGCCACAGTTGCTGGTTCAGCAACATGGAGGGTGTCATGTCTGGATTCGAATGGCTTCTCGTTCTTTTGGTGGTCAAGCTGGTTGCGGTGACTTACTTCTTGGCGTCCGAGATGCTCAAGAAGTTCGGTTTCATGCAGCAGTTCATCGCGGTGTCGAACTGCGTCGTTACCTGGGAATGGCGGGCGGATGAGCCTGTTTTTGAGCCAGCAATGTGGAAGGTGATGATTTGCCATCCGGACTGTCGGCAATTCGGCGCCCTCATCGGGTTCAAGCTCAACATCCTCGGCTACACCGGGTTTGATTACTACGGCTATGTTCAGTCAGATGAACAGGGCAGAGCCGTTTTTTCAACTTGGCTTGGTCGAAAGCCGTGCACGTTCCAGTTCTTGGTGGGCATGGACGCGTCTGAGTTTCAGGTCGCTTCGATCTGCGAAGAAACTATCGGCGAGCCAGCTACAGCCCGGTTCCCACCCCACTGGTGGCAGCGCTTCAGTTTCTTCGCCTGAGACAGCGTCGAGACGAGGGCGATACAGTCGCAGAAGGCCCGGAGCTATCACGTTCCGGGCCTTCAATCGTTTTTAGGTCACAAATAAGGTGTCTTAACAAATAGCTAACGAAGGCTTACTATAAATGTACAAAGTTAGGGTGCCAAAATCTGTTACCGTCATTGACGCGTAAGGCGCTTTCTGTAAAGAAAGTGTACTTCTTTTTTATAGATACTTATTTTGGTCGGTCGTTTTGTTTGTAATTAGCTAACACAATGATAGAAATAATCAAAAAAAATTTAAAATCCGGCCTAACCGTTTCACTCATTTCTATTCCGCTCTCTGTGTCTCTGGCCGTTGCTTCAGGCGCGACACCAATTATTGGTATCATCACTGCTATTTGGGCTGGTCTGGTGGCCGCTTTGTTTGGGGGAAGTCACTTTAATATTATTGGTCCCACGGGCGCGCTCTCTGGTGTGGTGGCGACATATGTCATTTTGCATGGGCTTGATGGGTTGCCAATGCTCACCATTCTTGCAGGTGCTTTTATTGTTGCTGCATACCTTCTCAAGTTAGAGCGATACCTCATTCTAATTCCGTCGAGCGTCATTCATGGCTTTACGTTGGGCGTTGCTTTTATCATTGGTCTTGGGCAATTAAATTTTGCTCTTGGATTACGTGCAATTTCACAGCACGAGACTTTTTTTGCCAATATCACCGAATCGCTCCGTCATCTTGGCGACATTTCTTGGCCAACTTTCGGTGTCTTCTCGTTGTTTTTATTAGGGCTTTTACTTTTTAAAAAAATAACTCCAGCACTGCCGGGCGCTATTGTGCTGGCGCCGGTTGGCATTGTGCTGGGGTACTTAAGTCAGACAGGCTTTGTTTCTATCCAGCTGCAAACGCTTGGTGAAAAATTTGGCGCTATCGGTTTTCATTTTTTTGAAATGCCACACCTCGCTTTTTCTTTTTTTATGGTGCAAACGGCCGCTGTGGTTGCGCTTATTGCCATTTTGGAAACTATGCTGTCTGCCAAGATTGCCGATGGTATGACAGGAACGAAACACGACCAGCGGAAGGAAATGTTCGGTCTGGGGCTTGCTAATATCGTGTCTGGTCTTGTTGGTGGTATGCCAGCTACGGCAGCGTTAGCCAGAACTTCACTGAATATTAAAACGGGCGCGACAAATCGAGCCTCGGCAATCATTAGTGTTGTCAGTGTTGCTATTATCTCGCTTTTATTTCTTGGGTACTTTAAGTACATTCCCTTAGCTGTCATTGCGGCAATTTTGGTGTTCGTTGCGATGCAGATGGTGGAGGCAGAGCATTATGAGAAGCTGTGGCGATACGAACGGTCTGGGTTTTATATTTCTTTTGCAGTTGCGACAGCAACAATCATTATTGACCCCATTGTAGGCATTCTTTTAGGCGCTTCAATTTCGTTACTACTGTTTGTAGATACAATTTCTCGGGGCCATTTTGATCTTTCTGTTGGTACAGCAGACGAGGGGCTAGTTGATTCAGATGCGGGGGTAACTTTGAAAGAAATTAAAGAGGACACCGGCGTTTTACTGTATTCGTTTCGAGGAAAGTTATGCTACATCAACAGTAGCGCTCATGTGAGTCGTTTTGAACAGAATCTAAAAAAATATAAATCTGTCATTTTGCGATTACGGGAAGTTTACTTCATTGATACTGATGGGGTAGAAGCCTTGGATGAGATTATTTCAATTGTTGAGTCGAGAGGCCAGCAAGTGCTTATAGCAAGCGTTGATCAGAGCGCGCTTTACTTACTTGAGCAATTATCGCAGGGATATCGATTGCTAAAAGCAAAAGGATTGGTTTTTAATAAAACAGAGCATGCTTTGCGTTTCTTGGGCATACCAACACATCATAAAGATTAAATGAGATCGGTTATAGCGCTTGCTGTATTGGTAGCCAAACGGTATTTTGAAATATATGAACAATAGTATGGATATATATAAAGGCCATTGTCATTGTGGCGCTGTTACGTTTACTGTCGAAGCTGATTTAGAAAAATCAATTACTTGCAATTGCTCGCGATGTGAGGCGTTGGGGTTAATCTTGACGTTTGTACCAGCGGCGCAATTCACGTTATTGTCCGGGGAAGAAAATTTAACAAAGTATCACTTCAATAAGAAAACAATCGACCATTTGTTTTGTGCAACGTGCGGGGTTGAATCATTTGCAAGGGCTACAAATAAGGCCGGCGTCGCAACTGTTGCCATAAATATTCGCTGCCTTGATAATGTCGACCTGTCGGCGTTAAAGCCCACAGCAGTAGACGGTAAAAATTGGTAGTCAGTTTTCTTCCCAACCCCTCTCTGTTAGCGTTGCTACTGAGAGGGGTTGGAGTTCGGCGCTTTTTTATGTGATCATGGCCCTGATTTTCGCCGCCGTTATTGCGATCACAAATCGTGCCAGTTCCTTATGGTCATCGACGTCAAAGGGGAAGACTTGAATGATTCTTCCGCCGTTTACCAGGGTGACATCCAGAACGGTATAGCGACAGCGACGGTGAACTTCACGATAGATCACCGCACACAAAGCTATCCAACCGATTAACATCGCTAACGCTGCAGTGATTGCCCAGGTTTGGTAAGTCTCAAAGACAATCACTGCTCCAATCACCGCGATGGTAATCCTGTCTTCAGTGGATACCGTGGCGGAGCGGACTCCCAACCTGCCGCGTTCGATGTCTTCGGCGTAGAAGTTGACGGTGTTGCCGTCAGCAGTAATACTGGCACGTGTGTCGTTGAGCGAGATGGTCGCCCCGGCCTTGAGGGTAGAAGCGAAATTAGCCATGGCAGATACCTCCTCCTGCCTTTCAAATTTTCAAAGAGGGCCATAGTTTATCGATGACAGAGAGGATTGTCAATTACGCATTTGTTCCATTAGTACTCTTCACGTATATTCAATTCACCATACTAAAATTCTTTTTTACATATTAGTTTCTATGGATACTCGAGATGCTGCACGTGTTGATGTACTTACGAATTGTATTTGGAATTACCACTTGCTTCATCAGGAATTGCAGCCTGCCGATTGCATTATAGTGCTCGGCAGTCACGATACGCGCGTTGCTGAATACGCTGCCAAACTTTTCCTCGATGGCTGGGCGCCGCTAATTGTTACCTCGGGTGGCTTCGGTCGTTTGACGAAAGATATTTGGAGTGTCAGCGAAGCAGAAACTTTTGCGGCTGTCATTCGTGGGTTGGGTGTGCCAAGTGACAACATTCTTATTGAAAACGATTCAACCAATACTGGTGAAAATATTTCTTTCAGCAGGGCACTCCTTCAATCGAAGGGCTTAATGCCCATGCGCGTTATCGCTGTGCAGAAACCTTATATGGAACGACGTGCTTATGCGACGTTTCAAAAGATATGGCCAGAGGTAGAAGTTATAGTAACGTCGCCACCAATTGCATTTGCAGATTATCCGACGAAGTTTCGCTCTAAAGAAGAAATTATCAATATTGTGGTGGGGGACTTGCAGCGCATCAAAGTATACGCAAAGCGAGGATATGCAATTCCTCAGGAAATACCAGCTACTGTATGGGAGGCGTATGAAACGCTAGTGGCCATGGGGTACACAAGTCACCTTATTGCGGATGCTACTTAATCCAAACCGTTTTGATATTTGTAAATTCCTTTAAGCCGTAACTAGAGAGTTCTCGTCCATAACCAGATGCGTTGGTGCCACCAAATGGCAGGCGCGCATCTGATTTTACAATGCCATTTATAAATACGGCTCCAGCGTTTATTTGCGCCGCTATTTTTTCAGCTGCAGCGGTGTCTTTGGTCCAGATACTGGCACCAAGGCCAAAACGGGTGTCGTTTGCAATACGCACTGCATCGGCGGCGTCGGTGGCTCGAATGACGCTTGCCACTGGGCCAAAGAGTTCTTCGTCATATGCCGGCATACCTGGCGTTACCCGCGTGAGTATGGTTGGCGGAAAATAGTTACCAGGTTGGTTTAAAGGTTGTCCGCCCGTTACCAGAACAGCACCCTTTGCGACAGATTCATTTACTTGCCTAGTTAGTTCTTCTACTGCGCTAGCATTCACAAGAGGGCCAAGCGTTGTTTCGCTAAGCATCGGGTCCCCAATGACAGCATTTTTGACCGCAGTGGTGAAAGCCAAAAGAAACTGTTCATACACCGCATCCACAACGATAAAGCGTTTGGCGGCAATACAACTTTGGCCGTTGTTGAGGAGTCGTGCTTTAGCGGCCCATGTTGCCGTTTCTTCAATCGGAGCGTCGGCCAGAACAATGAAGGCGTCACTGCCGCCAAGTTCGAGCACGCTTTTTTTAACAAGTGAGCTGGCTAGTGCCGCCACCTTGGTTCCAGCTACCTCGCTACCAGTCAGTGTGATTGCTTTTACAGCCTCGTGCTGCACTACTCGCTCGACCATTGACGCTGGTATGGGAAGGTTTTGAAAAACACCTTTCGGAAATCCGGCCTCAATGAATAGTGCTTCAATAGCCGCCGCGCATTGCTGAACGTTTGAAGCGTGTTTTAATACCCCAACGTTGCCTGCCATGACTGCTGGCGCGGCAAAACGCATAACCTGCCAGTAGGGGAAATTCCAAGGCATAACAGCCAAAACAACACCGATTGCATCAAATCGCACATAGCTTTTGTCGGCGTCGGTCACGACAAGTTCGGTTTGCAAAATTCGCTCCCCCATGTCGGCGTAGTAATCGCACACCATGGCACATTTTTTAACTTCCGCTATAGCCTCACTAATTGGCTTTCCCATTTCACGGGTTGCGAGCGTAGCAAGCTCAGCAGCGTTTGTAATGAATAAGGCACCAAGTTTTTTTAGAAGTGCGGAGCGTTCCTGCAGTGTTGTTTTTTGCCAGCTTACGAAAGCGTCATTGGCACGTTGCAGTGAGTCGCTCAGCTCAGTTTGTGTGAGCTCGACGGTTTCGTGAAATACTTCTCCAGTGGCAGGATTAGTTGAGCGGAGTGTCATAGTGTTAGCACGTCATTGAATAGAGTTCGTCGGTCAGCACTTTTTGATTGTGCGAATAGTCGATTGGCACCTCAATTAAATGAACCCCGCCTGCTGCGAAAGCATTTGTAATTGCTACTTGAAGTGCTTCGGCACTTTCAACTTTGAGCCCAGTGGCACCAAAACTCGTTGCGAGAACAGGGAAGTCTGGGTTACTAAAACTGAGCCCAAAGTCTGGGAGCTGCATGCCGTGTTGTTTCCATTGAATCATCCCAAAGCCATTGTCGTTCAAAATAAGGATAACCAGGTTTAGTTTTAAGCGAACAGCTGTTTCCATTTCTTGGGCATTCATCATAAATCCACCATCGCCACATGCGGCCAACACTTTTTTTTCTGGGTTAAGGAGCGCGGCGGCAATGGCTGAAGGAAGGCCAGCGCCCATTGTGGCGAGTGCATTATCAAGCAGCAGCGTGTTTGGTGAGTACGTCGTGAAGGCACGAGCAAACCATAATTTATACATACCGTTGTCGAGGCAGAGGATGCCGTCGTCAGGTAGCGCCTTTCGAACGTCGTGAACAATGCGCTGTGGCGCCAGTGGGAATGTGTCGATAGCAACGTCACGGGTAATATGTTCTTGAAGTTTATTTCGGGCTCGCTCGAAGCGGGTGAAATCCCACTGTGGTTGTGGCTGCAGCTTTTCTTTAATTTGCCAAATGGAATTTGCTATGTCGCCAATAACTTCGATTTGGGGAAAGTACACAGGGTCAATGGTGGCTGGGCTAAAGTTAATATGAATAACTTTTGCGCCGTCCACAGTCATTAAGAATGGTGGCTTTTCAACAACATCGTGACCAACGTTAATGATAAGGTCGGCCGCGCTAACAGCGCAGTGCACATGGTCGCCAGCTGATAGGGCAGCAGTGCCGATATATTTTTCGTGCCGTTCATCGACAACGCCTTTTCCGAGCTGCGTGCAAAGGAATGGAATACCAGTTGCATCAATAAATTCGCGCAACATTTTAGCGGTTAGTTTTCGGTTTGCTCCCGCTCCTATAAGCAGTAGCGGATGCTTGGCTTCGGCAATTGCCGCCACTGCATTCTTGATTGCCTTTCCTTCGGCTATTGGTCGCCGAATAGGGTTTACTGGCAAAGGTTCTATTTGAACTGTTTCAGCTGCGATATCTTCCGGTAATTCTAAATGCACAGCCCCAGGTCGTTCCTCTTCTGCGGTTCGAAATGCTTGGCGTACTAATGCTGGAATAGTGGCACTATCAATTATTTGATGGGTGAATTTTGTAACCGGCTGCATGACAGAAACAGTATTGACCATTTGAAACGCACCCTGCTTGTTTTGCTTGACTGGTTTTTGACCAGTAATAAATAGCGCTGGCATGCCGCCAAGATTTGCGTAGGCCGCCGCGGTGATAAAGTTGGTAGCACCCGGCCCGAGGGTAGAGAGGGCTACACCTGATTTACCAGTTAGTCGGCCAATGGTTGCTGCCATGAAACCTGCAGCTTGTTCGTTTCGTGTTGGGATAAAAGTAACTTTTGCTGTACGAAGCGCTTCAAGCAAATGCAGATTTTCTTCACCAGGCACACCAAAGACGTATTGCACGCCCTCATTCTCGAGGCACTTAATGAAGAGTTTAGCTGCGGTCATAGGTGCCTCCTATAATACGGCTTTTTTGCCATTAGCGGCTAGTATTAAAAGGAGTGTTGCCCGAGTCAGTTACCTTGACGTTGGAGCTCATTGAGGAGTAAGTTTCGTGCGATCCGCGAGAAGCGGAAATTGAAAACTTGACGGTTCGGAGGCAAGAACAATGTTAAGTCTAGCAATGCGGGTATGGGATGACTTCCATGTCCATCTTCGATACATCAATGGGCTGCTTCCTGTGGTGCTGCCTTATACGGCAGCCTACTGCCAGAGAGGTCTGGTGATGCCGAACACCGACCCAGCCATAGCAGACCATCTCATGGCGGCACGCTATGGAAAGGCCATTCGTGACCTGGCACCCGGGTTTACGCCGCTCTTATCGTTGAAGCTGCTGCCGACGACCACGTGGGAGACCATTTCGTACGCAGCACGGGCTGGCGTTACGGCGGTAAAGCTTTACCCTAAAGGTCCGGGTGGAACGACCGGTGCACAAGCTTCGGGGGTCGACATTAACGACCTTGAGGCCTACGACTCGGTTTTTGAGGCCATGCAGCAGTTCGATCTGGTTCTCTGCGTGCACGGTGAAGTGCCGTGGGTAGAACCGGAATTCGGCGAGCGAGCATTCTTGCCGATTATGGACTATCTTGTCGAGCGCTATCCGCGCCTGCGGATTGTGTTCGAGCACGTCTCGAGTGAAGATGGTGTTCGTTGGGTGGAGCGGGCGCCAAAAACGGTTGCGGCAACAGTAACGCCGCATCACCCCATTCTGACGGCTGCGGACATCCTCGACGGACCGCACCACTGCTGTAAGCCGCCGCTCAAAGGGGCGGAGCATCGCGCGGCAATTCGTGGGGCGATGTTTTCGGGTAACCCGAAGTTCTTTTTCGGGTCAGACTCGGCGCCACATCCTGACGAGGCAAAGAAGGCCATTCCACCGGCGAATGGCCAGTTCAATGCACCGGTGGCACCTGGACTTCTCATGGAAGAATTCGTCCGCGAGTTCGGGGACGTTCGGGTAGCTATTGGACGCCTCGAGTCGTTCACGTCCGAGTTCGGAGCCGATTTCTATAGGCTTGAACGAAATACCGGTAAGATCTGGTTGAAAAACGAGCCATGGGTGGTGCCCATGAACTATCACGGCATCACGCCGATGTGTCCTGGTCGGACGGTTGGCTGGCAGTTGGCGGCGTAGGTTGCGAGGCGAATGGTCGGTGCTGCAAAAGGGGATGCAGCACCGACCAAAAGACTTGAAATTCTTTTTTAATTTTTTTGTAGTAATATAGAAGTGTACAAATTGGGCATATGCCCAATTTATTTAATAGGATTATTTATGAATAAGAAAATCTGGCTTGGTGTGGGGCTTGTTACTCTCGTGTTAGCAGGGGGTCTGGCAGTGGTAAAGCAACGGCAAATGGCATACCGAGGAGAAGATGCAGTTGCAACAGATGACGTTCGAGTGGGTAAACCTTTCGACGACGAAAACGAACCATTTGAAGTGTCTGATGAGGATGAAGAGCAAGGTGAGGATAGCGAAAAGGAGACAGGGGAAGGGTCTACCACGCCTGTTGACACCACTATTCCTCCAGACCAAGCATCTGCTCCGAAGGTTGCTGGCTACACTTTGACAGACGTAGCCACACACAGCACAAAGGAAAATTGCTGGTCAGCAGTTAATGGCAACGTGTACGACCTTACCAGTTGGGTTCCGAAGCACCCGGGTGGTGATGCTGCTATAGCGCAAATTTGTGGAAAAGATGGTTCCGCTTTATTCGCTGGTCAACATGGCGGCGCAGCAAAGCAGGCTTCAATTCTCGCAACATTTAAAATCGGCGTTCTTCAGTAAGTAACGGCGTAGTTATAAAACCATCCCGCCGTGTGTCGGGGTGGTTTTATTTTCTGAGTGGCAGCGGTAGAATCTATGTATGGATACAAAGCCAACAACGAACGCAACCGGCTTACCTTCGCGTGAACAAACGGAAGCAGCCGCCAAACGAGCTGCGGCCATGCCGCCAAAGCCCATAGCACCACCAGTTATTCTTCCTGTCGTTGTACCTGTTCCAGCAACACCGAAACCTACACTACTCAAGCGACTCATCACCATTGTTCAGTTTCGGAAACAGCAGCGGAAAGAGCGAATGGTACTATTGGCAGAAGAATTAAAATCGATAACAACCGAAGACGTTCGCCGACGTATTCGTATTACTAAAGTGACTGCTCGAAAATATCTTGAAGAGCTGGTACGAGAAGGTCGCCTAACGCGTCAAGGGAAGAAAGGTTCGTATACGTATTATTCCGTGACGGTAGGGAATAGTTGAGGTGATTTGATTAAAGCTGTTTGGTGAGCTGAGTTAAAATAGTATTTCGTTCGGTCATGCTTCGGGCGTGCATGATGACAATGATGCTGCCGTTAACTTTCAAAGAAACACAACGCTGGGCTTCAACAAGAAAGCCTGTTTTTGCGGCTTCTGCGCCGTACGTACGCAGACTGTAATTTCTGTCAGCAACTGTAATTTTTCGTGACGGTGCATTTTGGGTATTGATGATGTACGTGCCGGTGTTGCTCGGTGCGGCAATGTCGGCATTCGCAAATGCCGCCTCAGCAATGAGTGCCATTTCATACGGGGTTGTTACATTTTCTGCGCTGAGTCCTGTTGGGTCGAAAAATTCACTTTGGGTTAACCCTAGCTGTTTGATTTTTGCATTCATGGCGGCAATAAATTCATTCCGCGTCAGGCCGGAGCTGTCAACGAGCGCAATGGTGGCTTGGTTTGATGAAGCAATCAGCATGGCCCACCATAAATCACGCTTGGTAAGAACGTCACCAACCTTTAAATTCACTTCGCTTGTTGTGTCGTCGCCAACAACAGAGATTGGATAGCTGAGGTGAAACTGCGTTACTGCCACTGTGTCGTCCCACTTACTTGCAATGCCGTGGTCTATTAAAACAAGGGCTGTTAGCAACTTTGTCATTGAAGCCGGCGGCAAGCGGTGCTGCGCGTCGCTGCCAGTCAGAAGTGTCCCGTTTACCACCTTTGCATACGCAACACTGTTGAACGCTGTGTCAGGCACGAGTTGATTCGGTGAGGTTGGGATAGTAGCGAGGTCAGTGTTTTTAATACCTAATGCTTTGGCACGCATGAGCTCGTACGCCGCTGTGCCGTCTTTGAGATAGGTGCGGCGACCATCCAGCGGGTTTACGTACCACGCTTCGCCGTTCTGCTCGACGTCTAAAAGTATTCGCCCAGCCAAGCGCGAGCCGAGGATAGTTTGGCGTGTGGGTTCTGTGTCTGTTGGGATAGTTGCGAGGTTACTGGACGAAATGCCAAGGCCAAGTGTACGCATTAATTGGTAGGCGGTTTCGCCATTTTTTAGGTAGTAGCGAGTGCTCGTAAGCGGTTCTATGTACCACGCACGGCCGTAGCTTTCGACCTGCAACACAATTCGACCAGCGAGGCGGACGTTGAGCGGTACACTAGATGGTGCGGCCGCATGGACAGAGGTGGCAGGAAAAGTTAAAAAAAGTAGTACGCTTAAAAATAGAAGTTTCTTTTTCATCATAGGAATACAGTATACTGCTGTAAGTAAGCAATACGCTATACGCTGTATGCTATACGGAATAAATTGAACGTTGAGCATATGAAAGCATACAAAAAAGAGTTAGAAGTGTGTTTTAGTTTGGTGCCATATTTGCACCGAACACTGCTCAGGCATTACAAACGTGGTGTACGAGGATTAGCATATAAACCGAATGGCAGCGAAGTAACGGCAACTGATCACGCCCTTGAGCGAACGGTTACGAAAGTGTTGCGGCAGCACTTTCCAAAGGATCAAATAAACGGTGAAGAATTTGGCGTTACTGGCGGCAATTCAAAAAGGGTGTGGGTGATTGACCCCTTAGACGGCACGGCACAGTTCGTGGCCGGTACGGGAAATTTTTGCAGCATGATTGGACTGGTTGAGAATGGTCAGCCAGTGCTTGGGTTCATTCATTTACCAAACAGCAACGAAACGTATTATGCCACCCGTGGCGGCGGGGCATACATGCGAAAGAGGGGAGTAACAAGAAAATTGGCTCTGCGACAGGTGCCCGACATAGAGGTAGCAAGATTTAGCGGGCCGAGTGACTGGAATAAAGCCACTATACTTCGGCAAAAGGTTGCAAAAGCGATAGGGTTACCACAGTCACATTATCGTGCCATTGGGAGCATTGGGGTTGAGCACTGTATGGTGGCCAGCCATCAACTGGACGTTGTTCTTACAACTCACCCACAGCTTGGCCCGTGGGACGTTGTGCCGTGTGAGGTAATTATTACTGAAGCGGGTGGAACGGTAACTGATTTGTCGGGCAAGGTAGTGCGGCCCAACGGAACAGCGCGTGTATATAATCGCGGCATTCTTTCCACTTCGACTATAGTACATAAACAAATTTTGAAACGATTACGAAAAGCAGGCTATAAGCAGTAGTTTGTTTTAATGCTTGACCACTTCAAGCAGGAGCAGTAAGGTTTGCACGATTCGAAATATAACTACGCCTTGCAGTTGCAGCGTAGAGATGCCGCTCTAACGAGAGCGTTCAATGGAGGACGGATCATGGATCGTTTACAAATCGGTGACTGGCTATGGCGAAGGGTGGTGCAGCCGAGGTTGTTCGCATGTGACGCGGAAGAAGCACACGCGCGAACCATTGAGTTGCTGCAGCGAATGCAAGATTCGCGTCAGCTTTGGCTGCTCCGTGCACTCTACCAGAGTCCGCACGTGGACCAACCGGTAAACATCGGCGGCGCGCAGTGGCGGTGTCCGGTCGGCGTTGCCGCTGGGTTAGACAAGCAGGGTGAAGTCGTCCCGGCGCTTGATGCGCTGGGGGTTGGTGCCATCGAGGTCGGCACTGTCGTGCCAGAGCAACAAGACGGCAACCCGAGGCCGCGGGTGTTTCGCTACCCGCAGTTTCGGGCGTTGACAAACAGGTACGGCTTCAACTCCGTGGGTGTGGAGCAGTTCGCGTTGAATCTGCAGAAGGGAATGCGTTGCAATCCCAAGGCTTCAATTGGGGTGTCGATTGGGAAGAACAAGGCGACGCCCGATGATCGAGCCATTGACGACTATGTCAAAGTTCTGGCTCATATCTTGCCGCTGCTGCGCGAGGGCGACTACATCGTTGTGAACATTTCGAGCCCGAACACGCCTGGGCTGCGAGATATCTTCTTGCGCTTGTATTCATTTCTCGGTCAGTTCATGGACCAGGCCGAGCAAGTTGCATTTCAGTTGGGGGTACGTATGCCGCCGGTGCACTTGAAACTACCACCTGACTGGGCTGGCGACATGGCGGCTGATGTCGAGGCGGCAGTGATGGCAGCGGCCAAGTCGGGGATTCGTGCTATTCAGGCAACCAACACGACCACAGACGAAGCCATGAAGCGGCGGTTGGGTATCATCGAAGCTGGTGGCCTATCGGGGGCACCACTGCTCGAGCCTTCGAATCGCGTGCTCGAGGTTTGCGCCTATGTCAGGCGGAGGCACGCCCTGGATATTGGGCTGGTCGGGATTGGCGGCGTTGAATCGGGGAGCATCGCGCTTGCCAAGATTGGGCTCGGTGCGGACGCTGTGCAGCTTTACAGCGGGTTGGTCTACCGTGGTCCGGGCTTGGTGCATGAGATTCTGAAGGCTTTCGCTCGTCGGGTAGGCTAGTTTGGGTGTGGTATGCGGGGGCGGTCGTTTGGAGGAACGACTGCCCCTAGTTTTTTTAAAATAAAAAAACCGCCCATCGGCGGATTTGTAGCAAAATTTTTTAGGTAGTGGGGAAGGCGGTAAGACCTTCCCGCGGAAAACTTTTTCCTGCTTACCCAGGTTTTTGATTCACCTCCTGCGGATGCTGATTCCGGTCGGTATCGGGCCTTTGCCGGGAATCTCCGGCTGTTCGCTGCCAGTTTCGCCTTCGTGACATTCGACCCTGAAGAGCTCCCCCGTACTTTCACGGAAGACGACAACAATCCAGTTGCCGTAGTTCTCGCTGTTGAAGTCGCACGCGTAGCAGTCATCGGCCTGGACGCTGTGGGGGTTAATCCACGGAATGTCTTCCAGGTCGACGATCAGTTCCTCGCCTTTCTTGAACCGTGGCGGAACTTCCGTGGCGTAGGCCCACCGTTTGGCCTTCTGCCGGCCGCCGTGCCCGTTTGCGACCGTGAACGCGATACGGTCGTCCTTCATGGGCACCTTCATCGACCGAGCGCGCGGGGCTTCGGGGTGCCGGTAATCGTTCTCGTGGAAGAAGATTTGTTCCACTTCTCCCGTGACCCGCACGAACCCGAAGCGTTTGTCGGTGCGGTCGTCAAAGCGCACAATGGTGCCGTACCTCATTTCACTCTCCTTGTCCTGGTTGGTTGTGGTTTGCCTTCCTGTTCCTCTAATACTCCCCAAAAAGGACTCAGCAATGTAGCAATAAATTGCTGCCATGTCAATGGTTCCTCGTTTGACAATTACTCAGTAAACCTGTACCTTTCTTCTATCGAAACGCCCCAACCGGCGTTTTCGTGTATTTCCGAGAGAAGGAGAAAGATAACGGATGGATGAGTTGGATGGAGTCGTTGACGAAGACGACAGTGTGAGTCTGCTTGATGAAGTAACTGAGGCGCATTTGCGGCACCCCCTCGCTCGCGAGGTTTTCGACAGGTGCCACATGCGCATTGCAGTTGGCCCCGGCAGGTGGCGGATACCGCGCCCGGTGGCAGAGACCATCAAGGCCTGCGGCCAGTAGCTGACCACAGTCAATGGTAACATGGGGGTCCGCACGCAATGCCGTCGCGGACCCTCACTTCTTCTGCTATACTTTCTGAAACTTATAGAAAAGCCATGATTTATTTTTGGATACTCGTGTTTGTGCTGTCAGTAGGTGCGCTCATAAAAGGTGCTGACTGGTTTACGGTGAGCGCTGAGCGAATCGGACTTGCGCTGGGGCTCACCCCGTTTATTGTTGGTGTTACAATTGTCGGCGCCGGAACATCGTTTCCAGAACTCATTTCATCTATGGCCGGTGCGCTGCGCGGTGTAACTGATATTGTTGCCGCAAATGTGATTGGTTCAAATATTGCTAACATTTTGCTCATTGTTGGATTGGCGTCTGTCTTTGCCAAGAAATTGACTGTCTCAAAAAATCTCATTGATTTAGATATACCGCTTTTGGCAGCCAGCACCGCCTTGCTGTTAGGCGTGGTCTGGGACCAAACAGTAACGTTTGGCGAGGGAGTGCTGCTTGTGATTGTCTACTGTGTATACTTAACGTATACCGTTGTTCACGTTGATGACGAGGTAGAGGTGGCAGTGCTGCCGTCGAGAGTGACCCGACGGGAACACATTGTGCAGCCGCAGCAACTTGTTACAGTCCGCCCGACATTACGGTTTTTTGATATCGGGATGCTCGTTCTTGGCCTGCTTGTACTTATTGTGAGCGCCAAGTACTTAATCGATTCACTTATTGCGCTTTCGTCTCTCACTGGCATTGCGGTTGGTGTTATTTCAATTACGGCTGTGGCGGTAGGCACATCACTTCCAGAGCTCATCGTTTCGTTGCGTGCGGCGATGCGTGGTAAAACAGAGGTTGCCCTTGGTAATATTTTTGGTTCAAACGTATTTAATGGGCTTATTGTTCTTGGATTCCCTGGTTTGTTCCGTCAGCTACACGTTGATGATCAGACGTTTATGATTGGTGTGCCGACGTTAATCGTTGCGACACTGCTTTTTGTTATTTCCGGTATCTCACGCAGAATTCATATGTGGGAAGGTGCCTTTTTTGTTGCTATCTACGTGCTTTTTGTGTCAAAACTCTTTGGCTGGCTGTAAAAGAAACGAATGTTTTTTCACCGGTATCACTGGCAGTATAAAAATACAACATTGCTTGTGGCAAGTTTAGTGCTTCTGTTCCTCTTTATCGACACACCTGCAGTAACGGTATTTATACAGCGATTGAATTCATACGGTGAGCTTGGTGCGTTCATCACCGGCATTTTTTTTGTTTCTACATTTACCGTGGCGCCAGCAGTGATTGTTCTCTATAACCTTCTCGATGTTTTGCAGCCACTAGAAGTCGCCCTCTTTGCGGGCATAGGCAGCGTTGTCGGGGATTACATAATTTTTCGTTTCTTTAAAGATCACATTCTTGAAGAGTTGGCACCACTTTTCCTCCGTTTCGGCGGTACTCATTTTTCTCGACTCATGGCAACGCCGTACTTCGGTTGGCTCGCCCCTGTGGTTGGTGCACTCGTCATTGCCTCACCCTTGCCAGATGAACTGGGCATTACGTTACTTGGCATAGCTCGACTACGGAATTGGCAGTTCGTTGTATTGTCGTTCATCTTCAATTTTGCTGGTATTTTTGCTATAGTAAGTCTGCACGAACTTATTTAATGTTACTTTGAATACATGGAGATGCTTGTTGTTGCTGGTCGCGTTCTGTTTGGTGGCTACTTTCTCATGATGGCGCTCAATCATTTTAAGAATCGAGCTATGATGGTGGGCTACGCCGCTTCAAAGGGTGTGCCACAAGCCAGCGTCGCAGTTGTAGGAAGTGGCATATTACTATTACTCGGCGGTATCTACATCGTGTTTGGTTTCTACATTCCAGCCGCAGTTCTGTTTTTAACGTTGTTCCTTGTGCCGGTATCGTTCAAGATGCATGCTTTCTGGGCAGTAACTGACCCACAAATGAAAATGGCAGAGCAGGTGAACTTTATGAAGAATATGGCGCTTCTTGGCGCAGTGTGGATGATGTTGGCGATTCCACAGCCGTGGGTGCCGGGCATCATGTAAGATTGTTTCTGTTATGAAGAAGCGTCCGCCATACGGCGGACGCTTTTATTTTGCTATACTGTACGTATAAATTATTAACGTGAACGTATGAAAATTCCTTCTCAGTTCCCGCAGTTTACTGATGTAGCAGCATTACTCATTGTAACAGGGAAACAAGGAGCGGAATTTTATCTGGGTCACAGTGGTGAACTTGTGGAAGCTGGTGCTTTCGATGTTCCTGCCGCGAAGTATTCAGACAAGGAAGGATTTTTTGCCGGTCGGGGTGGGGCAAGTGGTTCTGTGAAAGAGGTCGACAAGGCTGGCCACACGAAAGAATTTTTGAAACGGCTGGAAACGGAATTAAAGAAAATGATTAGCAGTCGCCGCAAAATGAGTGTGTATGTATACGCACCGGAATATCTCATGCGTCAGGTGAAGACCTTGGTGAAGAAATTGGCAGGGGAGAGTTACGCTATGTCGTTTACTGGTAACTATTTAAAAACGCACCCCAAGAAGCTTCTTGAGATGCTTGAAGTGCGAGTTGAACGGAAGGCGGCAAAGAAAAAAGTTGTTAGCACGAGCAAAGAAGCGGCGAAGATGTTGAAGAAGCGGTAGGTTAGTTTTGGGGTCGAGGGGCGAACGTCGGTTGACGCTCGCCCCTCGCTTCGTTCGAACCGACTCGGTGTTTCCGCTTAGGCTGCCAGGGCTTGGCAGGAGAGCAGGAGATTGTACGGGTGTCGCTGTTTGTAGAGGTGCGCGGCAACGTAGCTAGCCGCTTCTGCTGCAGGGGCTTTCACCCGAATCGTTTGTGTGTGTGCCTCTCCTTCATCGGAGAATACGAGCAGTACATCAAACGTCGGACGTGAAGGATCCACCTTCATTGTTGTCACCGCTACGTGTGCTTGAGCCGGAAGCTCGCACTCTGCGAGGAGCCAGAGCTCTGCTTCTGCATCGGCACCACCTGCGTTTTCGGCATAGACCAGGTAGGTGTGGCCGACTGTCACTTGTCCTTGGCACCTGGCCGAGGCCACAACTATGAATTGTTGGTATATTCTGTCCATCGCGTTGCCTCCTTTGGCGTTCGTCCGCAAGCTAGTCTAGCTGTCTTGCCGGTTCCATTTCTACGAACAGGTGCTCATGCCTCCCCATGAGTCGATTGTAACGCACTCGAGCGTTGCGTTCGGCATTCACGGCACTTACAGCCGTCGTTTGGAAGGTAATTGCCTTGCCCGCGTGGCGACATGGCTCTGTAACTTTCACCTCGAAGCGGTGTCTTTCTCGTTTGGCCTTTTCTGTGGCCGTGGTTGTAGTTGTTGCTGCCTTGAGCGGCAGCGTGAGTTGCAAAACTTGTGCTGCCATTGGTCCTCCTTCGGCACCCACGCCAAGTTGTCAAAGATACCGAAAACGTATTCCTTTTGCGGTTTGGTGGCAAGTGGTTGACGGAATGATTGGGAGAATAATAATTGGGTTCAGTCCCATCAACCGATAGTGGTTGTCTCTAATCAGGAGGAACATTTTTTTCTACGAGTTTTGAATAATCTTACTTCATGTTGGATAAGACCGTTGGCTATTAGAAATCGCCAAAAAATCTAACCCGATGCGGGTGGGTAAGCTACTGGGGGCGTTGGTTTTGTTCGGAAGCCGAGGCCTTAGCTGCAGGTTGGCGGAAAGCAAAAAATTGTCCGTAGTAATTGATCTTTTTGCAGTTGTCTCTTTGAGTTAGTTGAGTTTTGCACATGAAACGGTATGGAGGTAAACTATCCAGATGGACGATCAAAAGAAAGACGAAGGCACGGAGGGCAAGCTCATGTTTATTAAAGAAATCGCTAAATATTTTAGGGATTTTCTTGAGACAGATTTTTATAAATATAAATTTCAAAAACGCGCCGGCCAGCTGAAAAATGAGGACGGTGTGCTTATGGGTTTCAATCTTCAAAAGTATCTATCGTTTAGGGCTTCAATATCGCAGCTCGTTAACGCGGATTGTGATAAAAACTTTTTTAATAAACTGGAAAAAGTAGTTTATAAAACAAATGAGGGCTACTTTATTTTTTGAGACTGCATTCTGAATTAATTTTTATGAAAATTAGATCAATAAAAATATCAAACATTCTAAGTTTTGAGTACAAAGATGATATTGACCTCTGTGAATCGATCGTTTTTAATAAGAACGTTAATATTCTGATAGGTCCAAACGGAGTCGGGAAAAGTAATTTTTTGGAAATTATCAATCAAATTTTTAAAAGAATTTTATTTAAGCAGCCTGATTTCGATTTCGATACTATTTCAAAGCACGAGAACAATCCGGCCGATACTTCTTTGAATCAAACTTTGGATTTGACGCGTCGCTCCGTGAGTCATTTAAAAAAAAATAAATACAGTAGTTCAAAAATTAAAAAAATTAAAATAGAAATTCTGCTTAATGATAACGATGTTAGCAATTTGAAATTTATTCATTCAAATGCGGATAAGATAAATGATATTTTGAATAAATATTCACGTATAAAGCTAAATTTTGATGGTAAAATTATTTTTGACGACATTGAAAAGATCAAGTCCCTCACCCTTATTTTGGAAGATAAAGAGGATACTAACATTTTTTCTATTTCAGAGTTGTCCGGTAGCACGGCTGGAACTTTTATAACAAAATATTTCGAGTATTTCGAGTTTGTTCAGAAAATTATTTTCATTGCAAATGAACGAGAAGGTGAAAGTTGGTCAGAGCTTAAAACAAGCTTCGTTTTAATAGGTTGCTACCGTAACTATAATAGTTTTTCTAACTCTTATAGTCTTAGTGGTTATCTTGTTAATGCCATCAGGGATGTTGAGAACAAACGAAAAGAAGAAAATACTAAGAGCGCCGATGTTGCGGAACCACTAGTTTTCGAGATGGTAAAAAAGATTTTATCATATCGACATTCTCAGCTCCTTTTTTCAGAACAGTTAAACGCTGAAGGAGTATCAAAAAAAATAAAAGAGGAGCCGTTGCTGACGAATATTAACAATTTATTAAAGCAACTCCCTCTTCAATTAGAATTGAATATTGTAAAGAAGAATCCTCACGATATCGTTCATCAAATTTTTTTTATTGACCTCAGGGATCAAAAGAGAATCGAAGTTGAAGAATTGAGCGCTGGACAAAAGAGTGTCCTGCATTTTTTCTTCAGCATATTTGGATACGATTTAAGTAATGGTCTGCTCATTATTGATGAACCGGAACTTCATCTACATCCACAAATTCAAGAGCAGTACATGTTGTTAATTGAAAAAGTAGCCCTCGATAATGACATGCAGTTTATTCTGGCGACTCATTCTCCAATTTTTGTATCACGAGAAACAATTAATAATGTCTTCAGATTTAGTAAGGCTACTCACTTCACGCACGTATCCCATCCTCCCATAGCAGCTTCTGACCAAGAATTGGTCAGAATATTAAATTATACTAATAGCTCAAAAATTTTCTTTTCTAAAAAAGTTGTACTTGTCGAAGGCGAGTCCGATGAATTTTTTTACCGAAGATTTTATGAGCACTTACAAAAGCAGAATAGAGGAGATGATAATATCGAATTTCTTGCAATAAAAGGGAAGGGCGCAAAGGAGCTATGGTTTGATTTTTTACAAAAATTTGACGTAATGACCTTCTTTATTGGCGACTGGGATAATATTATTGAGTCAGGTCTGCTAAGTAATTCAGAGTTAGAGAAATATAAAAATAATTTTAGACAACAGGCCTTTAAGGGAATTGATAGTGGTGTTTTTTTGCAAAAAAACAGTAAGGATCGAATAATTTTATTAGAAAATTTGAAAAAATATCTCGAAAAAAATGACCCAAATCTCTTGTCTAGTTTGAGGGATCTTATTGATTACTTAACGATAAGACACTTGCCCTGCAGAGAGATTGTTGAGTTTATAAATTTAAACGATCGATCAACTTTAGCCAGCCTCAATGTTCAGATAGAAAGTTTATATGCTCAGAATCGCTATTATCTTAAACGGGGCGAATTGGAAGATTATCTAGGATTACGAACGAAAAGCTTGCAAGATGTTATCTATTTCATTGAGAATGATTTTAATTCCTGGTTAGCGAATACTTCCTTCAAATCGGAAGTTGAAGAGATTACTCAAATATTCTCTGACATTATTAGAAAATGACGCACGATCCATTAGAACAAATTGAGAAAAATTTGCGCGTTCTTGTGGATGATATATTGACTGATAAATTCGGACCTCTGTGGACTGAAGTTGCCGGTTTGGGTCCCGATTGGATCAAAAAGATGCAAGAAAAAACTATTGCAGATAAGACAGCGCAAGGAAACACCATCCTGTATGAAAAATTAATTTCATATGCTGAATTTGGAGATTTAACTAAGCTTTTGCAGTTACACCAAATACTATTCAAGCCAGTTTTTTCTAAATGGGAGAAGTACTTCACCCTTATTAAGATCGCGGAAGAATTAAGAAATACCGTAAAGCATCATCGCGATATAAGCCCCGCTCAAGAGAAATTGCTATTCGGTATTGCCGGTGAGATTGATGATGCTATAAATCTGTGGAGAATTGGTGCAAGATTAAATATAAAAAGGCTGGTATTTGGCTTTTCTGATTATATACCAACACAACATAAATCTGACGAAGAAATATTAAGAGAATCAGAAAGAAGCATTCTCGATTGGCAAAAACTGTTTTTAAATTTCTTTGAGGCCAAGGGGCTTGATATAAGTAGAATAGAAAATGTTTATAATTCTCTTAATTTAAAAATAAAGGGTTATGGTCTTTATCTTCAAACCTCGACCTCTTCACAGCCCAATCCAAACTCTGAAATAAATGGTGTCGAATGTAAGCATATATATACTCAATTGTTGCGCAACGAAGGTTCTCATATTTCTTTGGATGAATTATTTGCATTTATAAAGAAACAGTATTGGAATATTTCATATGATTTAAGAGATACTATAAATATAGATGCCCTTAAAGAATGGTCTAGTGATAGTGCTGGTCGAGAACCTTCTAGTTCAAGCAGATCAAATGGAGTTTACACGGGCATAGAGTATGCTTTGCTGCATGGAAAAATAAGGATCGGAGCGACAAATTATTCAGACGAAGAAGGCCACGGTGGTAGGTTGCAGATATTCAATGAACAAAATAGCCATGGATGGTTTCCGCACAAGATTATAACCCCTCAGCATCTTTTGGGTTTTATTACGGGCAGTGTTACACCCCGATCTATACAATATCTTTTACTCATGTCGTGCAATACCAACGAATAACCAATCCAAATTTATTGAGCGAAGTATAATTAATAAGCGTAACAATTTTACCCAAGTCATTTATGGTTAGTGAATTAGGACTTTTGTATATTTTTGTTCGTACTTATTTACATTCTTCAATTTCTCATTTTGGCGATTCATCCAGCGTTGCCTTGATTGACCACGAGGCACGAGAAGGGTACGGTTACAATGTGATTTATACGATTTCATTATGAAAAGAACATTCATCAGCGCCTGTTTAGCAGTTTTCATCATTCTTCCTTTTGGGGCGAGTGCTGCAACGCTTTCAAAAAATCCATTCTCAGTGATTGATCAGACCGTTTCCATTTATGCGAGTTCGGGGGAGAATTTTGATACACTATCGTCATACAGTTCCGTTTGCTTCAACGATACTAATCATTGTTTCCTTAGCACCAGCTTTAGTAGTTCAAGCGTAAAATGGTTATGGACTTCCACCAAAATAACTATCCCCATTCCTTCGGATCTCAACCCAATCGGGGACATTATCGTCTACAACCAAGGCTCGCGGCAGGTCTGCTATGGGGGAGACTATTGTTATAGCGAAACCTATGCACAAGAGAAGGCTCGAATTAGTTATCAGATTCAGCCCGTGATCGTTTCAGTGTCTCCGTTAGTGCCCAAGCAAAATGAACAGGTCGTGATTAATGGTTACGGTTTTGGGCCCACATCGGGTCAGGTGCTCTTCGATGATTCGGGTGCCTCGGTTATCAACTGGAGCGACCGATCAATTACGGTCATCGCATCGCAGGGGGTAGGCGTGGCAAAAAAAATAAAGGTAAGCAGTTCAGCCGGAACAAGCACAACCTTCGGACTTTTTGAATATTTAGACCAGATATCTGCACCCCAAGCCTGGCAGACTGTGGGCACTGCCCCCGTAGTAGTGGCCGTCATCGATGATGGTGTCTATATTAATCATCCGGATCTTTCACCCTATATATGGCGTAATCCTGGTGAGGTGGTGGGTAACGGAATCGATGACGATCATAATGGGTACATCGATGATGTGTTGGGCTATAATTTTGTCGATAATTCATCCCGAGTGGATCCTAAGGGCAGTCACGGTACGTTGGTCGCAAGCACGGTTTTGGCGACCACCGGTCGCGGGGTGATGGGCAATGCTTCAAAGATGAACATTCGCATTATGCCTGTTATCGTGAGTGATGTTCAAGGAAACTCTTCCTTTCAATCTCTGGCGGCAGGCATTCGCTACGCTGCTGACAATGGTGCGGATGTAATAAATATCAGTCTGGGTAGTCGCGGCACCATTGGTTACACCGATTCTCTGACGCCCGCAATTCAATATGCTTTTGATCACGGGAAGGTAGTGGTGGTTGCGGGAGGGAACGGGGATTTGCAAGCTAATAATGGTGAGAACCTTAATTTTACACCCCAGAGCCCAGTCTGCAACAACAATGGGTCACAATTGGCGCTTGGTGTAGGGGCGCTCGATAATACAGACGTGCAAACAAATGGTAGGGTACGCACGGGTTGGTCAAACCATGGCAGTAATTGTATCAATATTTCTGCGCCCGGAGTGGGTATAGTTGGAGCATCAGTTCCCAGTTTTAATAGCGGTTCATTTTACAGCCAGGAGGACGGGACTTCTTATTCGAGCCCCATCGTTGCGGGTGTAGCCGCTATGGTGAAAGGGACGACTCCCAAAATGAAAAACTGGGAAATAATGAATCGTGTTATTGGAACGGCTGATAATATCGATAATGTTAATCTTGGTTTTGCGGGTCAGATCGGAGGGAGAGTAAACGCATACAAAGCTATTGGCAATCAATCCACCTCTGGCTCCATTGTGTCTGTCAGCCCTAACGAAGCATTTGCAGGTACTCCGGTGGTAGTTACCATCAAAAATTTTTCTTCGGATTATACGCTGCGTATTTCCGGGCAAGGGACACCAGGTGGTAGTACGACTGACTCTCCAATTTCTTGGTCGAGTATCGCACCATTGGCGGCCGATAAGTTCTCGGTAGTTATTCCAGCAAGCCTGCCGACGGGGACGTATTCTTTCCGTCTAGTTTCTCCGACTGGTAATGAATATGGTACGGGTGAAAATAGTCTACATGTCACAAATGACGGTCGTTCTGTTCCTAAAAATCCGAGCCCCGAACAAAGCATTCCAACAACGCCTTCAAGTCAGGTGACAGCACCGACTCAAGGCACTCCTGTGGTAACGCCTAGCACTAAGTCGTTATTGGCCAGGCTGCTAGGTTATATTGTCCTCCAGGTGCAGCAGCATGGGGAAGCGTGGTATATACATCCAGACACAGGATTGCGCTACTATATGCAGGATGGTTCAGTGGCTTATCAAATGATGCGGTCATTTGGCCTAGGAATTACAGATACTGATTTGGGCAAAATTCCGACTGTGGGTAGTGAGCAAGCGATGAAAGATAGCACGAGCGTTTGTAACGCTAACTCAACCGCTAATAAATTAAAAGGTAAAATTCTTCTGCAGGTTCAACAGCATGGCGAAGCTTGGTATGTCCACCCAGATAAGTGTCGTAGAATATATATGAAAGATGGGGGTGTTGCTTATCAGATAATGCGATTCTTGAGCCTGGGCATCACGAATACTGATTTGACTAAGATACCTGAGGGGAGTTTATGAATAAATTAATCTTACCAGCAGCCATACTACTATCCAGTATTATTTTGGGCGGATTTTATTACGCTGCTGAAATTAATGAGCAGAGTTCAATTGAAAGACAACAAGAAGTAACAATTAAAAAAGAAAAAAGCATTGAAGAAACTAGACCGCAATTACAACAGAAAGTTGAGGATCAGGAGGAAATTATGAACGAAAAACCAGTCGATATTTACCCGCAAAATAATAATGACCAGATTCTCATTAACTATAGATTGGATGTCCAAAATGGAGATGATATGAGAAATAGTTTATTAGAGACTGCCTTTAATTCGCCAGAACAAATGTGTCCCAGTGTCATTGCCACTATGGCTACACGGCAACATGCCTATTATTATGTTTTAGACGATATTGCCAAACTTACATTAAAGTATGGTCAATATCGTGGATCGATTAACTATATAAAAAACAATCTTGATGGTTTGGATAATGTAATTTCAATTGTTAAAGATCAATGTGCTTCGTTGGGCTACTCATTCTAAGGTAAGCAAATTAAACCTATTATATTTGAATAATAAGTTTGGGTCTCATATACCGTTAATCATCACCTCCCCAGTTGCTGCCCAACTGCTGCCCAAAAAGTGACTAAAGTGGATTAGCTTTGACTATGTCTGAGTACGTTTGAGACAAACCATAAAGTAGATTTCAATCAATGAATCAGGACGTTTATTTATTTTTGTTCGCACTTTTTTGTTTTCTTCAATTTCTCTCTGGGGCGATTCGATTCCTACCGCCCCTGGCAAGTTGAGCTAGCACGAGAAGCGTTGTTTCAAGACGACACTCTTTAGAGATCGCCCCACGATTTTAGGTTGCGAAAACATTCCCTTTCTGTTGTCGCAGCTACGTTGTGGTGCTATATTTAATGCATGTCAGTTAAAAAATTTGGTTGGTATTACGTTGTCATTCCGCTTGCTACGTTCTTTGTTGCTGCCTTAGGCAGCTTGATAACGAGTGATGGAATGCCTTGGTATGCCACGCTCACGTTGCCATCGTGGACGCCACCTGGGCAGGCAATTGGCGTGGCCTGGACTGCTATTTATATTCTGACCGCCCTTTCGGCGATTTTGGTGTGGCAACATTTTCCAAGAGACAGAACGCTCGCACTCATCACCGGTGCCTACGTTGTGAATGCGCTACTCAACATTTTGTGGAGCGCAGTGTTTTTTGGCCAGCATAATTTGGCACGGGCGGTTGATGTTGCCATGCTGCTGAGCTTGTCTGTGCTCGTCCTCATCATTCTTATCTCAAAGCATTCAAGATTTGCCGCAACGTTACTCGCGCCGTACTTTCTGTGGGCGTCTTTTGCGTCATACCTGTCCTATGCAGTTTGGCGGTTGAACGGGGGATAAGGAGTTTCTCCAAAATAAAAACCAATGACGAAGCATCCGCAACAATTATTTTTTAAAGTAGCCGCTCAAATAATGCGGTTTAGTTTTGTCATCATTTTTGCGGTTGCAGGTGCGCGTGCCGCCATGGTTGGCATTGGTGCTTTTGCAGACGACCTTGCGCTCACTGGCAGCCTAGCCGCTATGCCGTATCGCGATGTTGTTACGCACGTCTATACAGCCATGACCGCGCTTGTTTTTACGTTGGCCAGCATCATTCTACTCATGAACCGACATATTTTGGCCGTGTACGCTGTGGTGGCAGGCTTATATGTTACATTTACTGTTTGGCAAGTAGCGGCCGCACCAGATCTTCGAACGAATGTGGCGCAGTATGTTCCGACGCTCTTCGCCCTACTATTCGCTTCTGTTTTTGAACATTTGTCACTTCCTTTCGTACAGAAGGAAAAACGAGACATACAACACGTTGATTTCTAGTGTTTCTAAGGCTATCCTTCACACACTCTGCACTATGAAACCTGACGAACAGCCAGTTACGCTGGAATTTAGCAAAATCACTGACAATATATACATTGGCAGCAATGCGTGCTGCCAAATTCGTTTTGCTGAGCCATTACTAAAAGAGGGCATTACTGCAGATTTGTCGTTAGAGGAAGACCACGTTGATATGCCGTTTGGCGTTTCGTTTTATCTGTGGTTGCCAGTCCCAGACATGTTGCCCCCAACCATTGATCAGCTTGAAGTGGGGGTGGCGTATATGACGAAAGTCATCGAGCTCGGTCACAAGGTACTGGTGCATTGCCGATGGGGCCATGGCCGCGGGCCCACAATGGTGGCGGCGTATTTGGTGCGTACCGGCATGAGTGTTGACGCGGCTATCCAACTCATGACTGAAAAACGACCGGTCGTTCATATAGAGGTTGAACAGGTTGCCGCACTTCGACAATTTGCGTTGCGAAAGGTATGAGTTTTAAAGAACGTCGTCGTCAATTTGTGCAGACCGTTCGCGTGGGATGGTTTTTGGCATACCGCACATTAAAACGCTCTAGCCGCGCCACGACTGGTCTCATCATATTTATTATGGTGCTGACGTTTCTGAACTTGGTGGTGGTGTCAGGGCTCCTCATCGGGCTTATTAGTGGTTCCTTTCAACAGTTTCGTGATGGGTATTCGGGAGAAATAATGATTACTGCTTCACCAGGGAGAAACTTTATTGAAAATTCACCGGCGCTTGTTAACTATATTGCTGCTCACCCAGACGTGAAGGCAATGTCTGTTCGGCATACCTCTGGCGTTCAGGTGCTTGGTACGTTGACTGACTTACCGCGGAACGGAGAACGACCAAATCGTATTAGCGTTCGGTTGGTTGGGCTCAACGTCAAAGATGAAGAATCAGTTACCGGTTTTTCTCGGTTTCTTGTGAAAGGGAACATGTTGGTTGATGGTCAAGAAGGTGGCATCTTAGTTGGTGCCAACATGTTGCGGAAATATTCTTCGTTTGCGGACGCTAATATTCCAGGGCTTGATTTGCTCGACGACGTTGACGTTGGTAGCCGGGTACGGGTGAGCCTGACGACAGCCGGCGGGGAAAAGGTATCGCAAGAATTTACCGTGCGCGGCATTGTGAAAAGTAAGGTTGATGAAATATCAACGAGATTTTTCGTCACCGATCCAGAGCTGAAACGAATGCTGCCGGTAAACAAAGAACAGGTGCAAGAAATAGCCATTCGTATGGACTACGCCGAGGCACCGGCGCTTGTAAGCGAGTTACAGGGGTTTATGGGTGAACATGATGCGCTTATCCAAACGTACGAAGATGCTATTCCGTCTTTTCTTCGTGACATTGAAACCACTATGGGTGTTCTGGGTAACGCGCTCTCTTCCATAGCGCTCGTAGTTGCTTCCATCACCATCTTTATTGTCATCTTCATTAACGCCATTACTCGAAGGAAGTATATCGGTATTATGAAGGGTATCGGTATTAGCCCGCAGGCTATTCAACTCTCATATGTGTTTCAAGCATTTTTCTATGGCATGGTTGGTTCGGTGGTGGGTATTGCGGTGACGTTTGGTTTTTTAAAGCCATACTTTGCGGCGCACCCCATTAACTTTCCATTTTCTGACGGCATTCTCGTGGCCACACCAGAAGGAGCCGCATTGCGCATCGCTATTTTGCTGGCTGTTACGTTGGCGGCTGGCTATATTCCGGCTAGACTCATTGTCCGCCGAAATACTTTAGACGCTATTCTTGGTCGCTAACACTATGATTCGGGCAATAGAACTAACAAAAACATTTGGGGAAGGTGAACTTGAGGTGAAGGTTTTAAAAAAAATAACCTTAGAGATTGCCGATGGTGAATTCGTAGCCATCATTGGCCCGTCGGGTGCCGGTAAGTCGACGTTGATGTATCAGCTTTCACTCCTCGATGAGCCGACGTCGGGTCAAATATTCTTAGATGCTGTTGATACGTCTACCTTGGACGTTGCTGAAAAAACGTCAGTGCGATTACGTTCGCTCGGGTACGTGTTTCAAGATTACGCCTTGCTGCCAGAGTTAACGGCTGCCGAAAATGTGGCCTTACCAATTCTTATGGCTGGCGTGCCTTTTGCCGAAGCAATGCAAAAAGGAGTTACCGCCTTAGAGCGAATTGGTTTAGCGGATAAGCAGCAGAATTTACCAAGCCAACTTTCTGGTGGTCAACAACAGCGCGTTTCGATTGCTCGCGCCATCGCGCATAACCCTCACATTTTGTTTGCCGATGAACCAACAGCGAACCTCGACACCGACAACGGGCACGTGGTGATGGAAGTTTTTCGCACCTTGCACGAAGCTGGTCAAACGATAATTATGGTGACGCACGAGGATGAGTATGCGCGTTACGCAGACCGCATTATCACCATGAAGGACGGCGTAATTGTTACGGACGAACGACGAAAGCGGTAAGCCTATGCTGTCGACGACCGCACTGTTACTTCCTGCCTTCATTGCAGGTTTCATTACCTTCCTTGCACCTTGTACCTTGCCACTCGTTCCGGCGTACCTCGCGTTTATTGGTGGTGTTTCTTTTGGCGACATGGCAGATCCGCTGCGGGCGCCGTTCGTTCGGCGACGTATTTTTTTGAATGGGCTTTTTTACGTTATTGGTTTTAGCACTGTTTTTGTGCTGCTTGGCACGTTGTTTGGTTTGGGTGGTGGGGCGCTCGTTCATTATCGAATACCACTGGCGCGCCTCGGTGGGGCGATGATTGTGCTCTTTGGTCTTGCAATCATGGGTGTGTTTGGTGGACGAATAATGCTTTTTGAACGGTCATGGCATCCGGCATTACCGGCGTGGCTACACCCAGGTACACCGCTTTCCTCGTTTGTATTCGGCGCAACATTCGCTTTTGGTTGGACGCCCTGCATTGGCCCTATTCTTGCTTCTATTTTGCTACTCGCCTCAAACGTTGGTTCGCTATGGGAGGGCGGTATGTTACTAGCCGTTTTCGCCGCTGGTCTTGGCGTGCCATTTCTTTTGGTTGCTCTCCTTTTTAGTTCCGTAACGCCGTGGTTGCGCTCGATTAGTAAGTTTACCGCGATTGCTTCAAAAATAGCGGGAGGATTTTTGGTGCTGCTTGGTTTCCTTATTTTATTCAATAGTTTTTCAGAGTGGACTTCATTTCTTTTCCGCATTTTTGGCATGTTTAACTATAACCAAATTCTTCGCTATCTCTAGCGTAAGCCCCCTGGTATACTCGCTTCATGACTTCACCGCTTTCTATTCCTGTGCTCCTTGGCACTGTTCGCCAAGGTCGACAGAGTGAGCACATCGCACGATACTTGCACGCAAAGCTCGTTGCTCGTGGGGTGCGTACGACCTTCGTTGACCCACGCAACTTAACGCTACCCATGACTGACGAAGGTGAAGATTTGAAAGTGCATAACCCGGACTATGTGGCGACCATTACCACAGCGGATGCGCTACTACTCGTTGTGCCTGAGTACAATCGGGGGTATCCGGGAAGCCTCAAGCGGATGCTTGATATTTGCTATGATGAGTATAGAAATAAACCAGTTGGTTTAGTCGGCGTTTCTTCGGGCATCTATGGCGGCACCCGGGCGCTCGCGGCACTACTGCCGGTGTTAAAGATACTGGGGCTTATAGCCATGCGACGAGACCTCAATGTTGGGCCAGTGAGCACCATTTTTTCTGAAGTTGACGGTAAGTTACTTGAACCAGCATTTGAAAAACAAGCCGACCAGTTTCTTGATGAGTTATTAGCGTTTGCGAAAGCCTTACAAGTCCTCAAGTAAAAAAATATATGTCGATGGAACATGCCCTTCAAAATTTTCCTGAGCAGTTCAATTTTCAGCCAGTTGTTGTTGGTAGTGTGAATATGTCACAAATAAAACGCATTGTGGTTTGCGGCATGGGTGGTTCACACTTGGCGGCTGATGTACTTTCTGCTTGCTATCCCGAACGGCACATCATCATACATAGCGACTACGGTTTGCCGTTTATCCGTGAAGATGAGGAAGCCGACACATTGATAATCGCCTCATCATATTCTGGAAATACCGAGGAAGTACTCGATGCGTACGAATTAGCGAAGCGTCGTGGATTGCTACTAGCGGCTGTAGCAGTTGGTGGGGAACTTATCCGTCGCGCCACTGCGGACGGTGTCGCCCATGTGGTGTTACCAGACGTTGGCATACAGCCGCGGATTGGGCTTGGTTATAATTTACGAGGGTTGTTGGTGTTGCTTGGGGATGAAGCAGGGTTGGCCGAGACGGCCACACTTGCGACTATACTCGATGTAGCAGCGGCTCAGAAGCAGGGTGAAGCATTGGCGAAAATTATTCGCGGCAAAGTGCCGCTTATTTACGCCTCGAATACCAACCGGGCGATCGCAAATATTTGGAAAATTAAATTTAATGAAAACGCAAAGATTCCGGCGTTCATGAATGTGTTGCCAGAGCTTAACCACAATGAAATGACTGGCTTTGACGTGGCTCCTGCTGCTGTAAGTCTCAAAGAGCCATTTCATGTAGTTTTCCTCAGTGACAGTACAGATCATCCGAAAATAAAGCGGCGCATGGATGTTTGCAAAGCCCTTTATGATGAGCGTGGTGTAGGGACTAGTGTCGTGCCGATTGTGGGTGAGACTTTTTGGCAACGTACATTTTCAAACTTGCTCATTGCTGATTGGACGTCATGGCACTATGGTACGACGATTGGTGCCGAAACTGAGCAGGTCCCTATGGTAGAAACATTTAAGCGTCTTATTGAGTCGTAATGTACCTAGTACTTGATATTGGCGGCACCAACATTCGTATCGCTGCAGCGAACGACACAACTGCGTTGCAAAAAATTGTTGTATTACCGACTCCTCAGGATTATAAAGAAGCTCTGCAAAAAATTTCCGAGGCAGCTAGGGCACTCGTTGGTGATAGCGTGATTGTGGCGGTGGCAGCCGGGGTGAGGGCATTGAACCGTCACACTGGAACAATGCGGGTAAATAAGCACATACCGTTGTGGGACAACGAATCAATTTTGGATGGCTTGAAAGGAGTTTTTGGCGTCCCGGTGTATTTAGAAAATGACGCCGCAATGGCCGCGCTCGGTGAAGCGGTGTATGGCGCCGGCAAAGGTAAGCGCATTGTTGGCTACATTACCTTAAGCACCGGTTTAGGTGGGGCGCGTGTGACGAATGGTAAGCTCGATGAAACAGCCTCTGGTTTTGAGCCGGGGTATCAACTCATTACCAGTGGAGACACGGTTGTGCGATTATCGGAAATAATTTCTGGCGCGTCACTGGCGCGTCGTTATGGTATGCCGGCTAAAGATATTACTGACGTAGTGGTCTGGAATAGTGTGGCAGATGATTTTGCTCTTGGGTTAGTGAGTACAGTCGTGCATTGGTCGCCAAATATTTTGGTAATCGGTGGGGGTATTGGGTGCAGTGAAAAATTACCCTTCGAACGACTTGTGTCGCGCGTTGCTGTACTGCAGACAGCTTTTACAACGCCGGAAATTAAGCGGGCGGCCTTAGGCGACGAAGCCGGCTTATACGGTGCTTTGGCGCACCTTAAAGCGGTCGGCGTGGCAGTTTAGTAATTTTTAAAGACAAAAGGACATCTCGTCCGCTATAGTGTAGGTATGACAACACAAAGAAAAACAGTTGGCCTGGCACTGGGTAGTGGAGGCGTTCGCGGCATGGCGCACGTCGGCGTTATTCGGACATTTTTGAAACACGGCATACCAATGGATTTTTTCGCCGGCAGCTCGGTTGGCGCTTGGGTGGGTGCGCACTACGCGTTATATCAAGACATTGATCGGTTAATTGACGACACGGTTGGGAAGCGGAGAGAAAAAATGAAGGCTCTTTTTGAGCCGACACTGAAAGGCGGTTTAGTGAAAGGTAGAAAAGTAGAAAAACTGCTCACCTTATTTTTGGCAGACAGCGATTTTTCTGCACTGCGGGCGCCGCTGGCGGTGGTCGCCACCGATTTACGAACCGGTATGCCGGTGGTGTTTCGTGAGGGGAAATTAGCGCCAGCAGTTCGAGCCAGCATTGCTATCCCAACTTTTTTTCAGCCAGTGCTGTATGAAGGTCAACTGCTGGTGGATGGCGGTATATCTGACCCAGTGCCGAGCGACCTGGTGCGTAGCATGGGGGCGGACATTGTGGTGGCCATCAACTTAAACGTTTTACCACCACAAACTGATCGCTTGGCAAATGGTGATTTAAAATTGACGGGTGTCAGCACTCGGACGCTCGATATTATGCGTCACTGGCTAGCTGAACAGGCGGTGAGAAATGCCGATGTGGTAATTGCGCCAAGTATTGTGTACGCCGGTTTAAAAACGTGGGGAAAGTATTTTACGAGTGAAGTGGGGCGACAAATTATGGAGCAAGGCGCTGACGCCGCTGAAGCGGCTGTGCCGGAAATTTTGCAATTACTCCGAGACTAAGATTTGTTCGTGTGTTCGAGTAGTATTTCTGCAAGGCCGTCGCGAAGCGAGATGGTGGGGGTGATGCCGAGCACTTGCTCGAGGCGGTCAATATTGGCCTGACTTTTCCGTGGTTCGGTAATGGCTGGGCCGAAGGTTGGCTCGACTGATGCACTGGTGAGTTCACGAAGCAGAGTAACAAAATCATTAACCGATATTGGTTTGCCAGTACCAACGTTAATAGGCATGTCGCACTTTTCGATTGGTGCGGTAAGTGCCGCTATATTGGCGGCAGCGACGTCGCGTACAAAAATAAAATCGCGCGTTTGATTGCCGTCGCCGTAAATAATAGGGGAGGTATTACTGTGCAGCAGTTCAATGAATTTTGGAATGAGACCAGCGTAGTCGCTCGATGCGTCCATTCGTGGGCCATAGACGTTGAAGTAGCGGAGGACGACGGTTTCTAGCCCATAGAGTTTTTGATACAACGTGCAGTAGAGTTCACCCACCCGTTTTTGGAGGGCATACGGAGAGAGTGGGTCAATGGCGGCTACTTCGGGTGTTGGTAAGGTGACGGGGCTGCCGTAGACTGCGGCACTGGAAGAAAAAATGAATCGTTTAACGTTGGCATTGCGGCATGCTTCGAGCATGTGCAGCGTACCGCCGACGTTTATCTCGTTTGTTACTTCGGGGTGTTCAATAGATTCACGAACTCGTGGTATAGCCGCCAAGTGGAAGACCGCGTCAAAGCGGTTTGGTGGGATAACTTTTGAAAGGTCAGACGTAATGCTTTGCTCGACAATCGTCAATTTTGAATTTTTTTTATGCTGCTCGAGGTTTTCTGGCTTACCAGAAGAAAAATCATCAAGCACTACCACCTCGGCACCAGTGCTGAGGAGCGCGTCGACAACGTGGCTACCAATAAACCCAGCACCGCCGGTAACGAGGTATCGGTGTTCGGGAGTTACTGCCGCAACCTTTTTTCGTCGTGGACGAGTACTTTTTGGGGCTATGGGGGTATTTTCTACGGCTGTTATTTCCATACATTGCTTAAAAAACCAGAAACATCGCAAGACAGCATTATACCATGTGGATTGACCCGTCAAGCGTAGACGGCTACGCTTCGCCTTATATGCCCCGCATTTCTCAAAAAATATTGTCAGACGTACGAGGATTCGTTATTCATGGCGCCCACACGGGTCGAACATTGGGTTATCCGACGGCCAACCTCAGTACACACTACTTTCGGAATCACAACGTGCCGAAAGGTGTGTACGCTGGGTGGGCAACCATTGGTAATAAGACGTACATGGCGGCGGTTGTCATTGGAGTGGATGAGAAGCTGGAAGTTCACCTGATTGGTTTTCAATCTCAAATTTATGGCAGATGGCTTCGGGTGAAGCTAGTTGTTCGTTTACGAAATTTGACCCGTTTCACTAGTCGTCAGGCTTTGATTAACCAAATTGCCCGTGACGTTAAGGGTGCCAGACGACACCTTGCCACAAGCCGAGCCGCCAAGTAAATTGCGAGTATGACTCCAGTCGAAGAAATAAAATCGAGACTCGACATAGTGGACGTACTTTCGGAGTACATTCCTCTAAAGCCGGCTGGGGCAAATTGGCGGGGGCGTTGCCCGTTTCATGAAGAAAAGACGCCGTCATTCATGGTGAGTAAGCCGAAGCAGATTTGGCACTGTTTTGGCTGCGGCGAAGGGGGCGATATGTTCTCGTTCATTATGAAACTGGAAGGCTTGGAGTTTCCTGATGCCTTGCGACTCCTTGGTGTGAAAGCTGGCGTTGTTGTTAAGACAGAAGCGCCAGAACGCCGAACCGAACGCGAGCGGATTGGTCGGGTGATGGCGATGAGCGTTGCGTTTTGGCAGCAGCAACTGTGGGACGCAGCTGAAGCGCGAACAGCCCGTGAGTATTTGCAAAATGAGCGACATATTTTACCAAACACTATTCGTGAGTGGCACTTAGGATTTGCCGTAAACAGTTGGGACGCTTTGACAAGCTATCTAGCTTCGCAAGGAGTGAGCAAGGGAGATATGGTAAGCGCTGGCGTCGCTGTGCGAAAAGCGGCAGCGGCTGGTCGCAGCGTCTATGACCGCTTTCGTAATCGCATTATGTTCCCGCTCATGAATGCTCATGGGCAAGTGGTTGGTGCCACCGGGAGAATTTTACCAGGCACAGAGGTAAGTGAAACTGGGGTGACCGAGGCAAAATACGTGAACACACCCGAAACCTTATTATATAAAAAAGGTGAGGTGCTCTATGGCTTGGATCAAGCGAAGCAAGCCATTCGGCAGCAGCAGGTGGCGGTTATCGTTGAGGGAAACGTGGACGTTGTAACATCGCATCAGGCCGGTATTCGGCATGTGATTGCGGCGTCGGGTACGGCACTAACCGCAGAACACGTGCGCCTGCTTAAGCGCTATACGAATCGGGTGGCTTTTGCGTTTGATAGTGACGTGGCAGGGGAGTCGGCGAGCTTGCGAGGTGTAATTACGGCACTTGAGGGTGGACTAGACGTACTTCGGATAGTGCTACCTAAACGAAGCGACGGCTCAGCATACAAAGATCCCGATGAGTGCATACGAGACAACCCGCAACTATGGGTTGCTGCAACAGCAGCGGCGCGCCCGTTCCTCGATGACCTCATGGAGCGAGCCACGACACTTCGTGATTTGCGGGATGTAAACGAAAAGCGAGCGGTGATTGCCGAGTTCATGGCGTTACTAAAACGTATACCTGATTCGGTCGTGGTGGCGCATTATCGTCAGGAGCTTGCTCAACGAGTCGGTGTTTCAGATGCCGAACTTACCGCCGAGCTGCGGCAAGCGAAGACCGTGCGAGACAGACCGCAGTTCGCTACTCATGCGCAACCAAAAGCAGCGGCTGATCCAAAACGGCGACTGTCGGAACGACTATTGGCCGGTATTATTGCCGCACCAGAGCTGTCGAGCTATGCCTTTGACGTCCTGGCACCCGAGTATTTAGACGAAGTCGTGCAGACGCTGTACAAGGAGATGACCCTCTTCTATACTACGAATAGCAACCAGCCTATTATTTGGCTTGGACAATCATTTGCAAAATATCTTGCCGAGTTACAGGGTGGCGCCGCCCTCGCTGAGCAACTCGACGTTTTATCGCTCCTTTTCGATCACTCCATGGGCGACGGAGAGCCAGATGCAATTCGCCGCGATATAACCGAGGCGGTTCGTTTGTTGAAGCGTCATTTTTTACGCGAACGGTCTGAAGAGCTTGCTCGACGGATTGCCGCCTTAGAACGTCTGCCAGACAAAGATGAGCAGACGCTGAACGATTTACTTACTGAGTTTCAAAGAGTCAGCTCTTCTCTTACGCATCTAGAATCATAAGCATGACCAAGAAGATAGTGAAGAAGGTGAAGAAACCAATAAAGGCAGTTAAGAAATTGAAGAAGGTTGTTAAAAAGGCATCGCTGAAAGCGCCTAAGAAGCCTTTGAAGAAAATCGTTCAACCAAAAACTGCTGGCGTAAAAACGGCTGAACGAGCAGTTAAGGTGCAGGCAGATGAATTACGTATTCAGACACTGCTGACAAAAGGACGGTCACGAGGATTCGTGACCGAAACTGAAGTACTGTATACGTTTCCTGAGGTCGAAGAATATCTGGATCGTTATGAAGAATTTTTGGATACCCTGGAAGACATTGGTATTCAAAACATTAGCACCGGCACCGGCATTCTCGACATGCATAGTGCTGCCAAGAAGACTGAAATGGCGCAGCGCATGGGGTCGTCATCTGACAAGCGACGGTTGGATTTGACGGATATTTCCGCGGACTCAATTCAAATGTATCTTCGTGAGATTGGTAAGGTGCCGCTCCTTCACGCTGAGGAAGAAATATCCCTCGCCAAGCGGAAAGAGCGGGGCGACGAGGAAGCGAAGAAGAAACTGATTGAAGCAAACCTTCGATTGGTCGTTTCTATTGCGAAGAAGTTCACTGGTAAACGACTTTCACTTTTGGACCTCATTCAAGAAGGCAACATTGGTTTGTTTCGTGCCGTGGAGAAATTTGAGTACCGCAAAGGTTTTAAATTTTCAACGTACGCGACGTGGTGGATTCGCCAAGCCATTACCCGCGCTTTGGCTGATCAATCTCGAACCATTCGTATTCCCGTGCACATGGTTGAGACAATTAATAAATTTCAGCAAATTGAACGGCAACTCATTCAAGACTTAGGTCGTGAGCCGTACCCTGAAGAAATCGCGGCTGAAATGGGGGAGACGTTAGAGAAAATTCGGCACATCATGAAAATTTCTCAGGACACGATTTCACTAGAAACGTCTGTCGGCGAAGATGATGAAGATTCAACTTTGGAAGACTTCATTGAGGACGTGAAGAACGTTACGCCCGATAGGGCGGCGGCGCTGCAGCTATTGAAAGACTACGTGAAAAATATTATTCAAGAGCTGACGCCGCGAGAGCAGAAAATTTTAGAGATGCGGTTTGGTTTGGAAGACGGCGTAGCTCATACCCTGGAAGAAGTGGGGAGTGAGTTCGGTGTTACCAGAGAGCGTATTCGACAAATTGAGGCTAAAGCTTTGGAAAAAATTAAGAAGCACGAACTCATCGATCGGCTTAGAGATTACTAACGAAAAGTATTTGAACGTGAAAACAGACAGGGGCCTCCGGGTCCTGTCTGTTTTACTGCTCGTTTTCAAGTAGTATTTCTAGCGCTCGTTTCTGCCGGAGGATGTTCTCCAGCCATGCTTCTGTGTACACGGCGTTTGCAGTTTGCAAGCAGCGCCAAAGCCGCTTGATTGTCTGGTTGACCATTTGACGAGAGACGCCGTGTTTCTTGCCGACTTCTTCCAAGGCTATTCCATCGTCATTCCAGATGCCGTGACGATCGATGAGGAACGAAGCATTTCGTTCTCGCAGTGCCTTGCGCCCCCTGGCGTCAGCACGGTAAACGTCGGCGACGAACTGCTCTAGTCGAAGCGTAACGTCGACAAGTTCACCTTTTGCCATTCGTATCGTTTCTGGCGCTGGTGCACCAGCAGCCATAACGTCGTGAAGTGTGCGACTTTCGCCATCCTCGGTCATTAGCGGTGCATCGAGCGATCGTCCACGTTTCGGAAGCACCGGCTCTGATGCGGCATCAATAGCGGCACCAGTTACATCAGCGTGCTTCATAATTTCATCTCGTGTTGGTTTCCTCCCTAACGCAACTTCGAGAATCAACGTGGCTGCTTTGATGCGCTTGGACGCAGCGTAGAGATAGCTGGGGTAGTGAACAGCAGTATTTGCTGTAGCGTTGGCACTATTTAAGGCGCCGAGTATGTACCAACTAGCGTACCCTCGAAAATTTCCGCCTTTCCGTTCGTCGAAGCGTATGGTGGCTTCAACGAGGCTGCAGTATGCGATTTGCTCTCGCTCCTCAGCTGTCAGTTGGCGACCCATGTTCGTAATTCTGGCAGACCACCGTGCGAACCATAGGTTCCTTTCAACGAGCTCGTTTCGGGCGGCGAGATCACGATTTTCTCGCCATCGTCGCGCTAGCTCTCGTTCGAGTTCTGCGTCTTCACTTTTCGATTTCACTGTATCCTCCTGCACCCTATGTTTTGAACTGGGTGCGACGTCGCTACACTACCGACAACAGCTGTATAACGTCAAGTTTTAAAGAAGCATTTTTAGCGCAAGGAGCGCGATAGCTGTGCAAATGCTGGCAGACAGTAAACACCACGTGCACCATTCACGTAAAATGAAAGCCTGAATGGCAGTGAGATAGAGCGAGAAGCAAAAGGCAAATAGTGAAAGGATGAACGTTGCAGTGATGAGCAGCGTGCTTTCAAGGCCACTAATAATAGCCACTATATGTGCTACTGCGGTAAAGCCATAGTAGGCCATACCCAGGAACTCAAGTGGAATACCGAATAATTTTGAATATCGACTGTGCACCACGGTCTCGCACTTGTGTTTCGTTATGGGGCAAAGCAGTGGTACTGGGCCATGTTTGTGCCGGTAGACATAAAGTGCAATGGCAAAGCCGGAGCTCGCGAGAAGAATTATGGCAAGATGAAATAACATAGTTGCGCCATAGTAACGTATGCAGAAGAAACTGCCTAGTCATTCCATCGCTTGACATACCCCCAGGGGGGTATATAGTGTCGGTATGGAATCATCCAATACTAAAAAACTTGTTCGTCGGCTGAAGATAATTGAAGGTCAAATTCGTGGTCTGCAAACTATGGTTGCAGATGGCACGTATTGTATTGATGTAATTACGCAAACGTCTGCTGTGAAGCAGGCGTTGTCGAACGTAGAAGATATTTTGCTCGAAAATCATCTTGGATCTTGTGCCATAAAGCAGGTGCAGTCTGGGCAAGTGGAGAAAGCGAAGCGTGAAATACTTCGAGTTTATAAATTAAAACGACGCTAATATGCGCTCAGAAACGCTTCGTGTTGTTGGTATGCATTGCGCATCCTGTGCGTTTAATATTGAAAAGGCCATTAAAAATAAGCCTGGCGTTGGTACCGTCGCGGTTAATTACGCTATGGAGTCTGCGGAAATTACTTATGACGAAAAGGCGACAACTATAGCCGACCTGTCTAAAGAAATTGCGCCACTTGGCTATTCGTTTGCGACTCAAGATGCGGCAATGGAACATCACGCCGGTGCTGATATGAAAGCTGACGAGCTTACGACGCTTCGCCACAAAGTTGTGGTCGCTATTCCGCTTGTGGTCATTAGTGTTTTTATAATGGTACTGGAATTTTTGGTGTATCCATTTGCGGTTATTCCTGAATTGCCAGTTGCGGCAGAAGAGTTTATGCACCATCTTATGCCAGTGCTCGCCACGGTGGCTCTCTTTTTGGTTGGTGACCAGTATATAAAAGGCGTATGGGTATTTTTGCGCCACGGTGTTGCCAATATGGATACGCTCGTTGGCATAGGCACGATGACGGCTTTTGCATATAGCTTTATTATCGCTGCTTTTGAGCAGCAGCTCGCACCATACATAGACGTGACCCACAGTTATTATGATGTTGTCGTCGTGGTCATTGGCCTTATTACGCTCGGCAAGTATTTAGAGGCGAACGCCAAGCGTAGAACTGGAGATGCCATTCGCGCCTTGCTCGGACTGCAGGTCAAGACGGCGCTCGTCGTGCGTGATGGCGTCGAGCAAGAGCTAGCAGTTGACCAAGTAAAACATGGCGACATTATTATGATTAAGCCGGGCATGCGTATACCGGTTGACGGTACGGTACTGTCTGGTAGTTCATACGTTGACGAAGCAATGGTGACCGGTGAACCTATGCCAGTAGAGAAGCGTGTTGGTGAAAACGTCGTGGCGGGAACGGTAAACACAACTGGTAATTTTACATTCACAGCCACAGGCGTTGGTGAGGAAACCTTGCTGGCAAGTATTGTGAAGCTAGTAGCAGCGGCGCAAGGATCGCGTGCGCCAATTCAGCGTTTGGCAGATGCCATCTCTCAAGTATTTGTACCGACCGTTATTGGAATTTCTTTTGTAACTTTAGGTCTTTGGCTTACCGTTGGGCCACAGTATTTGCCTTTTGCTACCGCCCTTTCACTTGGCTTGACGTGTTTTGTTGGCGTACTGGTCATTGCCTGTCCTTGCGCCTTGGGTTTAGCGACACCAACAGCAATTATTGTGGGGGTAGGAAAGGCGGCGCAAGATGGCATTTTAATTAAGAACGCAGAAGTATTGGAACGATTACACAAAGTAACAACACTCGTCATTGATAAGACTGGCACGCTCACCGAAGGTAAACCTCGCGTGACAAGTGTGATTCCTTTGGGAGGTCATAGTGAGGACGAAGTACTCTCGTATGCAGCCGCTCTTGAATCGTTGTCTGAGCATCCCATTGCCACAAGCATTGTGGCTGCGGCAGAAGCAAAACACGTAACAAAAGTACTCGTGAGTAATTTTGAAAATATGCCGGGTGTTGGTGTGAGGGGTGATATTGCTGGTGAAGTGTATTACATAGGTGGCCCAGCACTACTCACAAAACTCACTCTTCCTGTGCCAGCGGAACTTACTGTAATTGCTAACCAAGGTGCGACCGCTGTGGTGCTCGTAGCGAAGCAGCAAATTCTGGGTGTCATTGCTGTGGGAGATGAAGTGAAGGCCGGTGCGAAACAGGCAGTTCAAGAGCTGCAACACCTTGGTGTCAATGTGATTATGGCTACAGGAGATCATGTTATGTCGGCAAAATTTGTGGCGGCTGCGGTGGGCATTGAGCCAGAAAATATTATTGCTGGATTACTTCCAGCAGATAAACTGACGTTGGTGCGTGAATGGCAAGCGAAAGGTGCGATTGTGGCGGTTGCTGGAGATGGCGTGAACGACGCGCCGGCGCTTGCGCAGGCGAACGTTGGAATTGCCATGGCAACCGGCACAGATGTTTCTATTGAGGCAAGCGATGTAACGTTGCTTCATGGCGACATAACGAAAGTTGCCAAAGCTATTCTGTTATCGCGCCGTACTATGAGAACCATTCGGCAAAATCTTTTCTGGGCATTCGCGTACAATGTCATTGGTATACCGCTCGCGGCTGGTCTCTTTTATCCAGTGTTTGGGTGGCTGCTTTCACCGGTTTTCGCTGGGTTTGCTATGGCGTTCTCTAGTGTGTCTGTATTAGGTAACTCCCTACGCTTGAAATTAATACGTTTATAAACTATGGCATCTACCACAAAAACTTTTTCCGTTCACGGTATGCACTGTGCGTCGTGCGTTGTAGTTATTAACGATACGCTGAAGGCAATGCCAGGTGTGGCGGCGGTTGATACTAATCTTGCGAAGCAATCAGTTACCGTAACTGGTGAATTTGAACAAAGCGACAACGAACTTGCCGAGCGTTTTACGGAAGGTGTAAAGCATCACGGCTACACCATAACTGAACTCGGTGTTGTTCCGTTGAAAGCCGTGCTGTGGCGAGATTTTGCAATTGGCGGGATTATTGCTTTTTTGATAGTTGCGGGATTTCTCGCGCTACAGAAAATGGGCATCGGTAACATTTTAGGCGGCACTGGAATGAGTTACCTCACCGCATTTCTTGTGGGTATTGTTGCTTCACTATCTACATGCCTTGCTATTGTTGGCGGCTTGGTCCTCACGTTGTCGTCAACGTATGCGCAGAGCGGGAAGAGTTGGCGACCACATGCTGCATTCCATGTAGGTCGACTTGTGGGCTTCTTTATTTTGGGTGGGCTTATTGGTATTGCGGGTAGCACGTTTCAAATAGCCACCAGTTGGACTGCGGGCATAAGTATTGCTGTTGGTGTTGTTATGTTCCTACTGGGCCTTAGTCTTCTTGAGATAATGCCTGCGGCAAGTCGGTTGTTACCGCGTTTACCAAGCACGCTGCACAAGCGACTTTCTACTCAAGGGAGTGGCGGTGCAGCTGCACCATTCTTTATTGGTGCCGCAACATTTTTCTTACCCTGTGGATTTACGCAGTCAATGCAGCTATATGCGCTTTCAACAGGAAGCTTCATAACCGGTGCGCTTACTATGTTCATATTTACCCTTGGAACGTTGCCAGTACTCCTGTTACTTTCGTTTGGAGCATTTGAGGTGCGTAATAGGTCTTGGCGCGGTATCTTTTTTAAAGCAGCCGGTCTTCTGGTAATTATACTGGCGCTCTTTAATGTTTATAATGCACTAGCTGTGTTAGGATTTGTGCAGCCAGTAAACATTTTTTAGGAAAATATGAGAGGTTTTATTCTTGTCTTTGGCGTTGGTATGGGGGCTGCTTTAATAATGGCGGTACTATGGTTTGCTGTGCCGGACAATAACGTAGATGTGGCAACTACTGGAGACGCCGTGACAGTTCTCGAAGATGGTAGTCAGCGCATTACCATATTGGCCCGGGGAGGTTACTCGCCACGGCAGGTAACAGCAAAGGCTGGTATTCCTACGACGCTGCGTATGAAGACAAATGGTACGTACGATTGCTCGGCCAGTCTTGTTATACCGTCCTTAGGCTACGAAGCGACGTTACCCTCGACAGGTGAAAAAGATATTCAGATTTCGGCCAGTCAAGCTAAAGGAACGTTGGATGGCCTCTGTAGTATGGGCATGTACAGTTTTCGTATAAGCTTTGTTAATTAGAGTGTTGAATATTTTGGAGGGTCGTGTATGATTGGCTTCATTACCTATCAGAGGGTGATTTTTTAAAAAATGTATTCTCGGTAAAGCTCCGGGGTAGCTCAGCGGTAGAGCAGTGCGCTGTTAACGCATTGGTCGTGGGTTCGAGTCCCACCCCCGGAGCTTTGGAGAGAATACGACAAAGAGAAGGGGGAGCGAATGAACTGCTTCATTCGCGTTGGGGCGAGAAAGCCGGAACGATGTCTGAGGAGTACTGCTGACGACGAAGACCGTGAGGCGGGGTCGCGACCAAGGAGGCGGAAGCCGACGAGAGTTGTGACCGAGTCCCACCCCCGGAGCTTTGGAGAGAATACGACAAAGAGAAGGGGGAGCGAATGAACTGCTTCATTCGCGTTGGGGCGAGAAGCGCGCAGCGATGTTCGACGAGGATTGCCGCCGAGGCGAACCGCGAGCGGCGGCCTGCGAACGCTGAGGTGGAAACCGAAGCGATTTGTAGGAGAGTCCCACCCCCGGAGCTATCAAAGGACGTCTGTTACTAGCAGGTGTTTTTTGTTACCCTCTACGCATGGCGCCGTATCAATCGTTTAAAATATTCTTGATTGACACGGTTGGATTATCTAAAAATGGCTTTCATTTCCTCTTGGGTATTTTTGTCTATTTGGGGGCAGCAAAGGTCTTTAAGATTAAGCTTTCCTCAGCGAAGTCCTTGATCGCGCCAGCTGTTTTCGCTTTGCTAATGGAAGTGATGGATTTTCGTGACGCAACAGCATACGGTTCGCATTTAAATTGGGTCGATAGTGCAAATGATAGCTTATTAACTATTTCACTGCCGTTAACTATCTGGATATACATAAAGCTGCGTAACAGGTTCTGATATCGTCCGCGATTCGGAGTTTTGGTAAAAATATTTTGTGCCACTACAAATCTACATTAGATATGCCAAACGGTAAGGAAGAAAATTTTTCTGAAGGTCACGAGCCGTCAGTTGCTGATGGTGATATGAATACGGAAAGAGAAAGAACTGAAGCGAGTTCTTCGGGTGAGTTTTCATTTCGCGACGAGGGTAATGTAGCTGAAATACGAATTGATGACCCGGACCGCCTTTGGCGAGTGTGCCGATCCATTTGTGCAGTCTTGGGAAATGAAATAGCAGATAATCGGCGAGATTATTTTTTCAATAAAGAAATGGGCGGCGAGTTGCGGCCTGGTGGGGTATTCTGTGTAACTTTGACAAGCCCAGGTGTTATTTGGGCCTCCGTTCGAAATAATAAAGGAAATCCCGAATACGTTGCCTTGCTACGAAGAGCTGTTGAGGAAGCGTGCGCATCATGAATCGGAATGTATCAAATGCCCAGCTTTTAATCTCAAGCGCATGCTAGTTATTGCGGCAACGGTAGTAAAAAATGTAGAGCAACAATGAAAATAATAATTTCTAAATCGGTTAAAAAAGCATCGGAGACCAAAGTACCTGCTGATCTTCGGAAAGCCCTTGCGGCTACTCCTAAGGTAGGAAGGCTTTGGGAAAATCTCACACCAATCGCTCGCAGAGACTTTATTAGCTGGATTGTTTCAGCCAAACAGCCAGAGACGCGGCAGCGCCGAATCGAGCGAGTTCCAGACATGCTTATGTCCGGGAAGCGTCGCCCTTGCTGCTATGCGCTTGTGCCAATGGATTTATATAGGGTTGTTGGGGCGAGTGCAAAGGCGAAGGCTAAGTGGCACGAGCTTACTTCGAATCAACGTAGAGATTTTATTGATTGGGTAGAATCAGCAAAGGAGTCGGAGACGCACAAGAAAAGAATTCAGAAAATTTGCAGTACGTTGGCAGCTGGAAAGACATTAAAAATTTAGAAGGTAAAATTGTTAAAGTGTTGAGCGTATAAAAAGATTTTAAAATTGACGAGGGGCGGGAAGATGCGATGATCTTCCCGCCCCGTCGAACTTGCCCCCCGGGGTCTCCTACTTTGGGGGGTAGGTCTTCAGGAACGTGGTCCTGAAGGTTTCGAAAACATCTTTGCCTCTCCGCCGCCACCAAAGGCGGGCGTAGGCGTCGTCTCGGTTCATGCCAGCCCGCTTCTGGAACAGTTCGTCGGCCTCCTCCACTACCAGCCGGAACTCATTGATCTCGAGAAGGGTGGGGTCGGTGGCGGCGACCTCATCCCACGTGAGGTTTGTGAGGTATCGCCCCACGACCTCGTTCGAGATTTGCATCTCCTTTGCCATCCGCACGAGGATGGCGGCGGCCTGTTCTCGCAGCAGTAGCCGGATTGGATTCGGACTCGTGACGTAGAACTCCCATGCCCAGTGCATGGGCCACGATACGTGGTGCAGTGCCAACTTCCATTGCTCCTCCGGCAGGTCCTCTTCCTCCGATACAGCGGTCAGAGACGATTGCAGCCTCTGAAGCTGTTCGGTCAGGCCGCTCTGGTCGAGCGCCGCTCTGATACCTGTGTTCAAGTCGTCGCCTGCCGCCTTGACGGTGTCCAGCGGTCGTGGGACCGCGAAGAACCGTTTCTCGATGTCGTCGACGTTCACCGTCCAGGCCATTTTCCCGTCGACAATTTGTCCGTACGAGAGAAAAACGACTTTGTTCTCCTCGTAGCGGTCGCTGACGAGGATGGGCGTGTTTCTCGGTAGGGGTCTCGGGACCCAGTTGATCTTGACGAGGGGGTTTCCGGGGTCCTTCCATCCAACCTCGTAGTCAAACCCTTCGCAGTTGGACACAAGGCCACTGCTGTCCAGGTCGATGAGCGAGAAGGTGTCGGCGGATGAAACCACCTTCCAGCATTCACTCCCGACGATGTTTCTCCCCCTGACGACGTTCCAGATGCGGAGCACCTGGCTGGCCACCGAAAGCCGGTAGAGGCCGTCGGTCATCTCAGGTTGGTTCTCCGTGTTGCACTCGATCTCGGCACCCGTCACCTTGCAGAGATCGAAGTTGTTTTTGCCCTGGATCTCCACCGCCGGCTGGTAGAACGGCTCGACCATCTGCGCAGGCGATGCCGTTGCCGTGAACGTGAATACGACGACGAGCGCAGCCAGCAGCCGCGCCAATGAAAACAAACTGGCCATGGTATTTCCTCCCTGGCTTTTCTTTGGAAAGAGCAGTGAATGTTCGTCCTTGCTCCCTCCTGTTAATCGGTACAGAACGAACCCAATTTTTTACACTAATTTTATTCATTTGTCAATGGTATATGAATAAAATTCTTCCTTTTTAAATTTATTGACGTTCGATAGTTTTTAGAACAAGATGAGGTGCTCTTTGACAATGTAAGAGTTGGGTATTCTGGGTAGCTTTTTGCCGCTTAGGGTATCCAGCTCTTGCAAAAAGAGATGGAAATACGAACTGCAGAGAACCAGAAGGAGATTTGAGATGGAATCCATTTTGATTTTTGGACCCAACGTGGCAGAAACCCTGGTGGAGGATATCACCACAGAGCTTCGTCGGCGATACGGCCACGACGTGGTGTCGGTGCCGGTTACGTGGAGAGCGTTCACAGACGGTGAATCAACACTGCGACTAGATGGCAATGTTCGTGGGCGAGATACGTACGTCATCCAGTCAACGAATGCTCCTGGTAACTTGATGGCGATGAAGTTGCTCCTTCAGGCAGCCAACCTTGCTTCGGCAGGACGGTTGACTGCAGTCATTCCGTACTTTGGGTACGGACGACAAGACCGTAAGGATCAGCCACGTACGCCGATTACGGCAAAGCTTGTGGCTCGTGAGATCGAAGCCGCAATGGGTGTTTCGCAACCACGACACGTGGTTCTCGTTCATCCTCACTTTTCGCAGTTGCAAGGTTTTTTCGATATTCCTTCAGACGTGCTTTTCCCGACGGAGGAGTTCGTTGGTGTGATCTCAAAGCTCGACACTGGTGGTAAGCCGTTGGTGTTCGTCGCGGCTGACATTGGTGGCGTCAAGCAGGCAGACGTGTTCGCTAAACGGCTTAAAACTCCAATGGCTATCGTTCACAAACGCCGCGACCCAACAACTGGCGAACTTGGTGAGGCAACGGTTATCGGTGATGTTCGTGGATATGCCTGCATCGTCGTTGACGATATGTTCGACACGTGCGGGACTCTGCGTCATGCGGCGGTCGCATTGTGCGAAGCTGGAGCAGCGTCGGTGTATGCTTGTGCGACGCACGGTATATTCTCCGGCCCTGCCGTCGAGAGAATTGCTGCTGCGCCTGTGCAGCAGATTATCGTCACCGATACGTTGCCGCAAGTAGATGGTGGTTTTTCTGGTCGTGTTCGAACAATCGGTTGCGGAAAGCTCATTGCGACGGCAATTTGGTGCGATAACACTGACAACAGTTTGTCGAGCCTAACCGTTTAGCAAGGAATTGTTGAGTTACGCCAACACAGAGAAGGAGGAACTGGAATGGTCAAAGGAAGGCCGCAAGTGGCGATCCGTCGCTCTCTCAAGCGTTTGGCTGCGAACGCAATCGGCTGCACTGTCGCGTCGCTCGGGTGGCGCGATGCCCAACTCGTCGATGTCGCTACGGGGGTGCCGATTCCCGGCATTCCTAGGGTACCGAAGTATCCTGCGCCGACGAGTGCATCGAAACGTCGGCAGTAGTCGACTATAACCCAGGGCACATCTGGGAACAACGAGGGGAAGAACTATAAGGAAATCAAAAAGAGGGAACATGTGCCGTTCCCTCTTTTATAGTGATTGAAAACGTAGAAGGTGAATTACTGTTTGCAAGTAGTACCACCGAGCTCAGAGCGGACGAGTTAATGGAGAAAGCGTACCTGAGTTGAGGTTCTTGGTGCGTTAGCGTGGTTCGGTAAACAAGACGCGTTTAGGGCCAGCAGTATACTCTTTGTTTGCAAGGTAATCGTGCAAAGCTGAAAGGAGAACATCGTATGCATAGCGGTAGTTTTTACCTGCTTCAGTACCTGGGTCGTTGGTAATAAATTCGTTGGTTGCGTCGTCGTAACCAGTGATGACAATAACATGATAGTCTGGGCCGCTACCGGTATAGTTTGGGTTGTTAAGCAGCGGGGCATAAACGGGAGCAATAATTGGGTGATTACTCGTTAGCTCAGTTTTGATGTCCTCTAGACTGGGGTCGTTCACTACACGCGCTTTCCAAATAAGGTCACCGCTATTAATAATTTCTGCGATGCGCTCAAGTGATTCGTCTTTTGATGCGGGGGCAGTGTCTTTTTTCAATTGAAAGACAGCAAGTATTTGTTGGCGTGCTTTTTCAACCGTCAGCCCCTCGTCTTTGTAAAAGTTTTGAATCATGACAATCGAAGCTTCCTCACAAGCATTTTGCCATGGCTCTTGCCATTTGCCTTCTGGTGCTTGACTCGTGAACGGTACGTCGATCTCTTTGGCGACTGGTGAAAAATTTTGAAACCTTACTATTGCTGCTACGGCGAGCAGCGCACATAGGGCAATGAAGCCAAATAGTCCGGTAACCACTTTTTTAGAAAAATGCATGCTGTAAGTCTAGCATTGATTGTTCTGTTATACTTTATATATGCACCTCAGCTCTGCCAAGATTGTTAGTATAGTGTTCGTGCTCGCTTTATTATTGAGTGGCGTGTATTCGTTTGGATCAAGATATTTTTCAATGTCAATTGAGCAACCAATAGCAGTACAAACAGAACAAGAGGTCAGTGATAAAGAAGAAAAATTAGGAACTGTTCAAACAATTTATTTTCCGGTAGACGGCTATCTCAGTCGGCGAACATTTAAATCATTTGGTGAGTATATTGAAGATCGATTTACCGGTTATCATGTAGCTGACGACATAGAATTTACAGATGTTACGGATGATGTGCCGGTCGTGTCAATCGCCGAAGGAACAGTTCGCCGTGCGGAGCACATATCTGGATATGGTGGCTTAGTTATCATTCGGCACACGCTTCCGACTGGCGAAGTGAATGCGCTCTATGGTCATTTGGATTTAGCGAACACAAAACTGCAGGTTGGAGACGTTGTTGCTGCAGGGTCGCGCGTTGGCGTTCTTGGACAAGGGGGAAGTACTGCCACGGATGGCGAGCGTAAGCATTTGCATTTCGGGCTTTATAGTGGCGAAGATGTGCGGTTACAGGGGTATGAAAAGATTGCCTCACGTGTTGCTAGCTGGATAAACCCAACAGATTTTTTCACAGACAACGGTGTGGTGCTTGAAGAACAGGGTAGAATGTTTGACCAAAAGAGTGAGCGTGACGGGGAGGAGTTTCCTATTCAATTTTGGTTACCTCGCGGTGCTGAGGTTGAGTATGTGCCGCAAATAAAAGCGTTGAATGTTTTTTCTCTCAGTGGCAGTGGTACGGCTCGTGAACGGTCACTTTTCTTTATTCGCTTTTTTGATGCTGATTCTTTCCAGACACTGAGTACGGTTATGGTGCATTCTAAAGAAAATACAGTTGTCGGCGCGGAGCAATATAGCGCCCGGCGTTATGACATTGAGAAAAAAGACAGTGCGACAGATTTCCCTTTTCAGCCACTATGGCGGAACGAGCGGCATATTGTCACAGACGTTACGACAGGCTCGGGTTTTCGTCGGTATTATGTTGTCGCAAAGAATCCTACGATTTCAGAGGATACGTATAAAGATTTTTTAAAAAGTTTGGTGATTTTGAAGTAACGAATATTCAACAAGATTTACTTTGCTTTTTTGGGTCGATTTCAGTAAGGTGCATTCGTTCTTGAATCATTCATCGGTCACTTGGTCATTGAAATGTACTCGCCACATGGCGGGGAATAACGTAGGTAGGAGTATAACGATGGCTGTACTGTCACCAGCGCGGGCCGCATGGCCTGTGCTTAAAGGATTGAAACTCGTCAGTCGTGGGAAGACCCGCGACGTCTACGATATAGGAAGAGGATTTCTGCTGATTGTTGTCACAGATGCAATCAGCATTTTCGACATCATCCTGAATGCGATGGTGCCCGGCAAGGGGACCATCCTGAACGTGATGACCGTATTCTGGATGCGGCTGCTCGAAGCTGAGCTCGAGACGAAGACGCATCTCGTTGCGGTCGGTTCACAGGTTGATTCGCTTTTGCCTGAACCGTTGCGTGGCGACGTTGAGCTCCAGTCTCGGGCCGTCGTGGTACGTCGTGTCGACATGGACCCAATCGAGTACATCGCCCGTGGCAATTTAACGGGCACTGGCCTCGAAGCGTATCAAACAACGCGTGCGGTGTGTGGCCAGCGGTTACCCGCCGGGCTACAGGATGGTGACGAGTTGCCATTCCCACTCTTCACACCGACCACCAAGGCTGAGGCGGGACATGATGAGCATATCAACGCCGTTACTGTCACTGGCGGGCATCCTATGGCTGCGCTTTCGACACTCGGCATCTACGGCTTTGCGAGGGCATACGCCGCATCGCGAGGCATCGTCATCGCCGACACCAAGTTCGAGTTCGGGCGCGATGACGATGGTAGGGTGGTACTTGCTGACGAGGTCTTGACGCCGGACTCGAGTCGCTACTGGGCGTATTCGGCGTGGCAGGTGAGTCAGCGGCAGATGGTGCGAACGTCGCCAGCCAGTTTCGACAAGCAATTGGTTCGCAACTGGGGAAGCAGGGTAGGGGTGAAAGGGCCGCTAACGGCAGAACACATTGCGCGAGTGCATGGCATTAAGGTGCCGCAGAGGATTCTGAAGGCAACCGCGCAGGCCTATCGCTACATCTTCTGGCGCCTCACCGAACAGCGCGTGGAGGGGTACCTCAATGACTACATGAAGGTACGGGTACCATCGGTGAAGCAACGTGTCGCCGTTCTGCTGGGTAGCAGGTCCGATCTCGAGAGCGTGCGCGCGGCGCTGAGCCAGGCGGATGCGGTAAACGACTTCGCGAGGCTTGACGTTCATGTGGTGAGTTGTCACCGGAATCACGATGCACTTCGGCAGTTCGTCGCTTCAAACTGTGATGGTGCTGACACTATCATCGCAGCTGGTGGTAAGGCGTTCGCTTTGCCGGGGGTGGTTGAGACACTGGTGCACGATGCCGGTAGGGAGCAACGGGTGATTGGTGTGGCACTTGGCGAACTCGGCAGCGAAGGGTTGCGAGCGGCGGAACTTTCGATTACGGAGTTGCCGGGGCAAACGGTCGTGATCGACGAAATCGCCGGTAGAGCCTATAGCGGTTTCAAGGGTATGCAGGCCGCATTACATCGTGTTGCCAACGGTGAACTGCCACCGCCGCCTGATCGGAAGGAGGCTCCGGCAGAGTTCAACATTTCGTTCTAGTCGGCGGAGGACCGACAGGACAAGTGAAAGTGGGGTGTGCGGAAGGCTCAACTGAGCAACCGTACACCCCCTTTTCGTTCCTTGCTTTTGGCTTACTTTTCTAATAAGGTGCATTCGTTCCAGGAAAATTGTTTCGTGGTCATTAAAAAAATGTACCCGCCGCTTTGGTGGGGAATAGCTTCAAGTTTGTTGGCAAGGAGAAAGTCATGACCGATAAGTCACATGGCGAATACGCCAAAGCGGGCGTTGATTACGGGAATATTCGGAACTGGAAAGCGATGATCAAGCAGATGGGGCGTCAAACCCTGACGTTCCCGAATGCTCGGCATGTGTTCGTCGAGTCAGACGCGCACGCCGCCTCGTATGAGTATCGAGGCGGCAGACCGCACCGGTGGGGCAAGACGCTGGAAGGTCTTGGTAATAAGGAGTGGATTGCCGAGCTGATGTACTCGCTGACTGGCGATACAAAGTACTTCAGCGGAATTGGTGTTGACGCCGTGCTCATGAGTGCCAACGATGTCGTTGCTCATGGCTATATGCCGGTCGTCGGATTGGATGAAATCGCTGCTGGTGACGATGCCTGGTTTGCGGATTCATTTCGCGCAGAGGCCTTGATTGGCGGGTTCTTTGATGCCTGCCAAATGCTTGGAATGGCGTTGGCTGCTGGAGAATCCCCAGCGTACAAGTATCTCATCAAAGCAGAACCGCCGGTGGTAAGCGCGCCGACCTTCAGTGCATGTGTTACTGGGATCGTCATCGATCCGGAACGGCGTTACATCACTGGGAAGAAGCTTGCCGTGGGTGACGTCATCATCGGCGCGACTTCATCCGGCGGTCACGCAAACGGTGCTTCGCTTCTCATCAAACGAGGTATGGCCTTACCGGAAGGGTTCCTTACCAAACTGCCAAACGGTGAAACGCTCGGTGCAGAGGCGCTCATTCCGACCCGGTCGTATGTCGCCTTGGTGGAGGCGCTGCTCGACGCCGAAATCGACGTGCACAAGTTTCTGCCGGTAACAGGTGGTGGGGTCGCCAAGGCGGCTGCAGATTCTCGGCTGTTCAATTATCGAATCCACACCTGGTGTGATGATGTGCCACCGTTGTTCCGTTTCATGGCTGAGCTCGGTGTCAGTCGTGAAGATCTGCTGACGACCTTCAACTGGGGAATCGGATGGCTGACATTCGTTCCCCGTTCTGAGGCCGTTCGAACGATCCAGGTTGGCACCAAGGCCGGCTACGAGATGTTCGTGATCGGACGAGTCGAAGAGGGCGACCGCAGGGTCATTTTTCAGCCGGATGGTGAAGAACGAATCGATTTGCGGCCGCCGGGTGAGTAGATGGTAGTTTCCAACTAGCCGATGAACTGACGGGAGGCAGTCATTGACACAGTGCAGGTGCGGGGGTCGACGTGAAAACGTTTACCCCCGCACAGCCTTTTAGCGGACTTCCAGAATTTCAAAAGTAATCTGTGCGTCGTTAATTTTTAAACTAAATGTGTCGCCTTTCTTTTTTCCAATGAGTGCTGAACCAACAGGGGAATGATGAGAGATGCGACCCTGCGAGGGTTTTGTTTCTTGTGGGCCAACCAGTTGATACGTTACGGTTCGACCATTCTGTTTTAGTGTTACTGTTGTTCCTAAAGTAATTTTGCCAAACGCGTCTGGACCAGCTGCAATGGGTATGGCGTTATTTATGCGAGCACGGAGCGAGAGCACACGGTTGTTCATTCGGCGTAGGGTATCTTTGGCGTGCTGGTAGGCGGCGTTTTCTGATAGGTCACCCATTTCGGCTGTTCGTCTGAGTTCAGCTGCTGCCGGAGGCAGCAAGTTTTTTTCCAGGTCTTCCAGGTCTTTCTCTAAGCGAGCAATTTTTTCAGGGGTGAGGTGGTTATCAAATACACGTTTTTGCTGTGATTCAATTTCTCCTCGTCTTTTAGGAATACGCATGCGAATAGCATACCTAGGCTTGCCGCACGGCGCAATTTATCTTGTTACTACTGTACGCAAGGTATAGGATAAAAATATGCAGTGGGTAACGTATGCAATTTTGTCAGCCTTTTTCGCCTCACTTGTTGCCATATTTGGGAAGATTGGCGTTAAGGGGGTTGATAGCAATTTGATGGTGGCAATTCGCACCGCCATTATCGTGGTTTTTGCTTGGGGAATTGTATTTGTGCAGGGGAATAGTAGTGAACTTTTTCGAATCTCGCGTCATACCTATGTGTTTATTGTGCTCTCGGCGATTGCCACGGGTTTGTCATGGCTGTTCTACTATAAGGCACTGCAAATGGGTGAAGCTTCGCGCGTAGCACCGATTGATAAATTAAGTGTCGCTCTCACCATACTTTTAGCTTTTCTATTTTTAGGGGAGCGACCAACGGTTGGCAATGTGTTCGCTGGAGTTTTAGTTACGGCTGGCGTCCTTGTAGCGGCATTTGTTAAATAATTTAATTTATTCCTATGAAAGGATACATTGGTCACATAGAGCGTCTTACGCAGGAGAATACATCATTTCGTCAGGTGCTCCATACGACCAAGCACATGCAGCTTGTGCTGATGGTGCTTCAACCAAGTGAAGCAATTGGTGAAGAAGTACATAGCGATGGGGACCAGTTTTTTAGGTTTGAAAAAGGAAATGGGAAAGTAGTTATTGACGGCGTTGAACACACGGTTACAGATGGCGATGCAGTAGTTGTGCCAGCGGGGGCAAAGCACAATGTTATAAATACCTCGACTTTAGAATCGTTGTTCCTTTACACCATTTATGCACCACCACATCACCGCGATAAAGTTGTACACGAAACAAAAGCTGAAGCGGAGGCAGACAACGAATCTTTTGACGGTGTAGTAAGCGAGTAAAGTTAGTCGTATGATCCGTAACTTTATCGTTTACTTGCTATCGCTCGCTAGTCTAATAATCGTTGATGCGACCTGGCTCCGCGTGATGGCACCGCGATTTTATGCCCCTCGATTGGGGTCACTTATGCGCCATTCTCCTGATTGGATTGCAGCCGGATTTTTCTACATACTATATGCGCTTGGCGTCGCTGTTTTTGTTATACAGCCAGCACTTCACTATGGTTGGAGCTTTCCCAAGATCGCGCTCCTAGGTGGTCTATTTGGTCTCGTGGCATATGCTACGTACGACCTAACGAATCAAGCCACCGTTCAAGGTTGGCCAGTGATAGTCACTGTCGTGGATCTTATCTGGGGTGCTGTGCTTACCGTACTCGTTTCTGTATGTGTCGTAGGCTTAAGTCGTTGGTGGTCAGTATGAGCATTTTTCTTTTAACTTTTTCTCTCGCATCACTCGCTATATTCGTTTTTATGACGGCAGCTTTTGGACTGTCGCTTATTTTTAAGCGAAACGACAGTGCTGACGTGGCCTGGGGCCTCGGCTTTATCGTTGTGGCTATAACAGGAATAGTGGTGAACGGTACTTCACGTTTGAGTTGGTTAGTTTTGCTTTTGGTAAGCGTTTGGGGAATTCGATTGTCGCTCCATATTTTTTCTCGCTTGTTACGAAGTCCAGAAGACAAACGGTACGCAGCCTGGCGCGTGGCTTGGGGAAAGTGGTTCATGCCTCGGAGCTACGGCCAAATTTTCTTACTGCAGGGGGCACTTCTCCTCATTGTTTCACTCCCGGTAACTATCGCTCTTTTGTTTGGCTACCGACCGCCAGTACTGCTGGTGTTCGTGGCAGTGCTATTGTGGGTCTTTGGTTTTGTGTTTGAAGCTGTGGCCGACTGGCAGCTTAAAAAATTTTTAGCGAGTAGGGTCACGGTTGGTGGCGTTATGCAGCACGGACTTTGGCACTACAGTCGGCACCCAAATTATTTTGGCGAAGTTACACAGTGGTGGGGGCTGTGGCTAATGACTGCTGCTTCACCGTTGTGGTTTTTGTCGATTTTAGGACCGCTCCTCATTACGTTCCTCATCCTTCGGATTTCTGGTGTGCCAATGCTGGAGGCTAGCTACGTCGGCAATCAGGAGTATGATGCGTATAAGCGACGCACAAGCATGTTTATTCCATTACCACCGCGGTCATAGTATTTACCATATGATAGTAAGAAGATTTATTGCAGCTTTAATCGGTGTGGTAGTCGCCGTGGCTGCCGGTTTACTTGTCGTGAAACTACGGATTGCGAAAGCCCCAACACAACCGACGGCAAACGTTGTAACGACATTTGAAGAGTGCGTGGCAGAAGGAAACCCGGTTATGGAAAGTTATCCTCGCCAGTGTCGGTCGATTGCAGGTCAAGGTTTCACTGAAGATATTGGAAACGTCATAGAGAAGATGGACCTTGTTCGTTTAACGGCACCATTACCAAACGTCGTTATTGGAAGTCCACTCACTGTTACCGGCGAAGCGCGCGGTACGTGGTTTTTTGAAGCCTCGTTCCCTGTCGTGCTGGTTGATTCGGATGGTGTAATCATTGCCGAAGGCATTGCGCAGGCGGATGGTGAGTGGATGACTGAAGATTTTGTGCCGTTTACCGCAACGGTGACCTTTACGCGACCTGCGTATGGTGATCGCGGTTCACTCCTACTCCGTAAGGATAATCCATCAGGACTGCCCGAACACGACGACGCATTAGAAATACCAATTCGCTTCCAGTCGCTTTAGTATGTCGGTACTTCAGGTTGGCGCTTTAGCTCCGGCATTCACTTTGCTCGACCAAGATGGCGTAGAACAGTCGCTCAAGGATTATAAAGGGTCATGGGTGCTTTTGTATTTTTATCCGAAAGACGACACACCGGGTTGCACAACTGAAGCGTGCACGTTTCGAGATGCACTCCCTAGTTTTTCAACTGTTGATGCCGTGGTACTTGGCATCAGTAAAGATAGTGTTAGCAGTCACAAGAAATTTGCTGAGAAGTATGCCTTACCGTTTCGGTTGCTGGCTGATACTGAGCACGTCGTTATTTCCGAATACGGCTTTTGGCAGCCGAAAAAATTTATGGGTCGAGAATTTCTTGGCACCGTTCGCTCTAGCGTTCTACTGGCGCCCGACGGAAGCATTGCTAAGATATATGAGAATGTGAAAGCGGCGGAGCATGCCGCATTGGTACTGGCAGACCTGCAACAGTTACGAGCTAAGGAATAGTGGCTAGTCTTTCAGCAGTGGCGCAAATTTGTTTCTAAGCTTCGCAACTTTTGGGCTAATAATGGCTTGGCAGTAGGGATTTCCGGGATTCAATGCGTAATAGTTTTGATGATAGTTTTCTGCCGGATAAAATATTCCGGCTGGCTCAATAGCGGTTACAATTGGTGCGCCAAAGGTATTGTCTTCCTGGAGTCGTTTTTTTACTGCCTCGGCAATTACTTGCTGCGATTCATCACTGTAGTAGATAACGGAGCGGTATTGCGTGCCAATGTCGTTTCCTTGTCGATTCATTTGGGTTGGGTCGTGCGTTCCGAAGAATACCTCGAGCAGCTGCTCATAGGTGAGCAGCGTTGGGTCGAACGTCACCTCAACTACCTCTGCGTGACCAGTCGCGCCAGTGGAAACAGCTTCGTAACTAGGATTTTCTAATGCACCACCAGCATAGCCGGACCGGACAGCCGTGACACCCTTCAGAGATTTCATCACCGCTTCTGTGCACCAGAAGCAGCCTGCGCCAAATAGTGCTGTTGCCATAGTGCCCAAAAGTGTAGCACACTGTACGTATAGTATTGGTTGTTTTCTATATGATAGATTCAATTTCTCGCGCAAGCGTTATCGTAATAATCGCTAGCATTATCTGGGTTTTGCCCTGGAAGGGTTGGGCGTTGTGGCGGGCTAGCCAGAAAAAACAATTTGGTTGGTTTGCGGCGATGCTTGTAGTTAATCTCGTCGCTATTCTTGAGATTCTTTACGTACTCATCTTCAGTCGAGAGAAAGGTGAACGACGCTACTACCTGGCGGCGATTTTCTCAGTACTTACTTCCTTCACCATCCTTATAGGACTACTTATCTCTTTCGGTTGGCAGGAGAATGCGGGAGCGGCTTGCACTACAGAAGCGAGACTATGTTCGGATGGGTCTGTCGTAGGACGCAGTGGTAAAGATTGTGCATTCACACCTTGTCAAAACGGAAACGAACCATTGACCGGCGCACCGGCTGCGGAAAGTTTTCCAGTAGAGCGGGAGTTTACGGGTGAACCAGCGTCAATTAATTTTGGAACGAACACCGATGCGGAAGCATTTCGTACACTACTGACACGCGCCGCACTGACAGGTCCCAATTTTGCTGGTGCGTATACTGTTGCGACATGGGGGTGCGGAACGAGCTGCCAAATGAGCGCAATCATTGACGCTTCAACAGGAGCTATTGTCGCCTACGGAATACCCTCAAGTTCTGGCTTGGCCTACACCAAAGAAAGTCGACTACTTACCGTCAATCCGTTTGACGCCGCAGTTGTTGATGCGGAAACAAACGTAGCCAGTGATTATTACATCTTGAGTAACGGACAGCTGCAATATCTCGGGAAGTTTGACGGTCGAACGGGTCAGCCACCAGTGTGTATTCAAGTGATGACAAAAGCGATAAATCCAACAACCAAAGCGCAGGTGGTATTTCCAAGCCCGTGTCGTGTTCCATTCGGGTGGCAGGTAATTGAGTAACGAGGAACACTATGGCAAAGCTAGTTTTTGATATTGAAACAGTGGGTGAGGATTTTGAGGAACTGGATGACGCTACCAAAGAAGCACTTACTGCCTGGGTGCGTCGTTCTACCGAGGATGAAACGGAGCAAGAGGCACTGACCGGGCAATTGAAAGAGCGAATGGGTCTCTCGCCGTTCACGGGAGAAATAGTGGTTCTTGGTGTGTTAGACGTTGAAAAGAATCAAGGGACTATTTACTATCAAGCACCTGGTGGCAGTCAAGAAGAAAAAACCGAAGGGAATTGCATATTGAAACCCGTGACCGAAAAGGAAATGTTGCAACGGTTTTGGGATGGTGCCATGCACTACGCAGAGTTCATCTCGTTTAACGGTCGCAGTTTTGATGCGCCGTTTATGGCAATACGTTCCGCCGTGCATGGCATTCGCCCAACAAAAGATTTATTATCAAATCGCTATACGTCAATGCAGCGTGGGGCCACGCACGTTGACCTTTTAGATCAACTGACGTTTTATGGCGCCTTTCGTCCTCGGCCAAATCTGCACCTCGCAACCCGAGCATTTGGTATTCAAAGCCCGAAAGAAAATATCAGCGGCGCAGATGTGGCACCTTATTTTAAAGCCGGTAAGTTTGTAGACATCGCCCAGTACAACGCTCGAGATTTAGTAGCAACAAGAGAGCTTTATTTACGTTGGCAACAGTTTTTAAAATTTTAATACCCGCATGGATATACAGCAAAACTTAGAACAAGAAGAAAAGCAGCAACTGTCGCTCCTCGTGGAAGTGCTTGAGAAAGTGAACACCCTTGCCACAGCTGGCTTTGGTTTAGTCGCCGCGTTGGCTTGGAACGATGCCATTCATTTAATATTCGAACGTCTTTTTCCGGAGCCAGGGAACGGCATCGGCTTACAGCTGCTCTATGCAATTTTTGTGACCATCGTTGTCGTTGTCGTTACTTTGCAGCTTGCGCGCTATACGTCGCGCATTAAAGAGAGAATGCAGAAATAACATGGAACGACGGGAATCGGGCAGCATTACTAATCCGGCTGAGGTTACACCAAATGCAGCGAGAATAATTTCTAGCGAATTACGCGAGGATATTGCTCGAGAAGGCATTACTATGGATGGGCGTGAGTTTTCGACAGAGCAAATGAAAGAGATGCGTGCAGAGATTTTGGCAATGCAACAGCAATTCGATGAAGATGAATTGAATCCGTATCATAACGCCGAACATGCTGCTGAAGTGGCTGACCGGTTAGAAGTATTACTCAAGAAGCTGAATCTAGAAGCATGGCGCGCGGACGTATTACGCGTAGCCGCGCTTTTCCATGATTTTGGTCACAGTGGCAGAACTATGCGTGATGCGAATGATGGCTTAACCAATGAGGAGTATGCGGCTGTACAGGCAGATGCCTACGCCAAGCAAAAAGGCTTTTCGGTTTATCAAAGAATTTTATTGCAGGGAGAAATAATCGGCACCACATTTGGTAATGCCGAAGTGAAGCCAGAAACCTATGAAGAAAAGACGCTTGCCATTGCGGACATAGGTGGTTTTTCAAAATCGTGGGACAAATGGATTGCAGAGAGTGCGGCTGTGCTTAAGGAAACTCCCCTTGAAGCACGGTCAAAAACAATTGATGAGTGGCTTGTGGGAAGAGCGAAGTTTTTGGATTGGGCAACGAGCAGAATGACGACGGAAGCTAATGTGTTGTGGGGAAAAGATCTTGAAATACAAAAAAAATGTGTCGCAGCGGCCCATACACCAGGGCATGAACGGAGAAGAGTTGTTGAAGAACTCATAACGCCGTTACTCAATCAACATTGACCATTATCTCTTTTTCACTTATTTTCTAACTGTCCTAATTCTGTCAGCGGAGGTTGGTGAGATGGAGCGGATGCGGATGAAGGTGGCATTGGTGGCGGTGTGCATCGCCTGCGGATTCATGGGTTGCGTGGCCCATCATCTGGCAAAAGGAAAGCCGATCTGCCAGGTTCTCTGGCTGTACGACTGAGACCCTGTGCGGTAAATCGTTTTAGGCGCGGCTTCCATCTGGGGCCGCGCCGCTATTTTTTCTTTTGAGGCTCCGGTACTATTGCCGTATGGTTACTCATGGCAACGCATTTCACGACTATGTTATGTACGACCTACTTCGGAATATCGAAGGAATTTCATCGCGTCCAATGTTTGGCAGTTATGGATTGTATAAAGAAGGAACTATTTTTGGCATCATTGCTGATGAACAACTTTTTTTTAAAGCAGACAGATTTACTGATTTTTATTTTAAAGATGAAGGGAGTGCGCAGTTTACCTACGAAGCGAACGGCCGCACCGTACTGATGCCGTACTGGCAACTGCCAGAAAGGGTGATGGATGATAACGACGAATTGCGTCTTTGGATAGATCGTTCGGTGGCAGTAACGCGCAAAGCGGGTAGAGAGATAACAAAGGAAGAAATAGTTGTAAATGAACCGGTAGTACCGCTCCAGCCCGTTGCTGGTTTTTTGTTTGATTTTTACGGTGTACTCTGTCAATCAAAACGACGTGCTTGGTTTGAGAGTACTATTCCACATATAGAAACGATGTGGCCGCTCATTGTGTGGTTAAACCGCCTGGCGGACGTTGGGCAAATTTCTTTTTCTGACTATGTTTCGCGAGTAGCGAAAGTAGTGCATATGTCAGAGGCTGAGGTGAAGAATGGCCTAGAGCGGGCGGCAGTCATAAATGAAGATGTAGAAAAATTATTGCAGCTGCTGCGACCTCGATATCCTCTCGCTCTTTTAACTAATTCCTCACATGAACTTACTGAAAGAATTTTACGGCGTTTAAATATCGGTCATCACTTTAACGAAATCTTTATATCTTCGCAGATTGGTCTTATTAAACCCCAACCAGAACTGTATCTTTATTCGGCTGCTAAGTTAGGCCTCGTGCCGGAAGGGATAGTGCTCATTGACGACAGTGCGGTGAATGTAACAGGGGCGCGAGCTGTTGGTATGCAGGGAGTAGTCTTTACTACTGTCCCAGATCTCATGCGTGATTTGGCAGCTATGGGCGTTAACTTTTCTTAATATCAGAAAGTATGAAAAGCCGGAACGGTATAGTGGCTCGACGCCAGTTACGAGCTCAAAAGAGTTCGGAGAGGGCAACCGTGTCTGCTCGTTTTTTTAAAACTGGTGTCGGGCAATACGGCGAGGGAGATACATTTTTAGGACTTACCGTGCCGATGGTTCGCACAGTTGTTAAAAATTTTCCCAATCTGTCTCCACAAGAGACAAAAACATTTTTGACATCTCCCTGGCATGAAGAACGATTGTTCGCCCTGTTGGTACTAGTTCGGCAGTATGAGTGTGGAGATGCGCATGTACGTCAGCGCATTGCTGGTTTTTATGTGCGTAATCGTCGGTACATTAACAACTGGGATTTGGTTGATGTATCGGCAGATAAAATTCTTGGCGCACATTGCTTTGAAAATTCGTCAGTGATTTTGTATAAGCTTGCAAAGTCAAAAAATCTTTGGGACAGGCGAATTGCCATACTTGCGACTTTCTTTTTTATTAGAAAAGGTCAGTACAGTCAGACCCTACGTATTGCAGGTATGTTGCTCAAAGATAAACAGGACCTTATACATAAGGCGGTTGGCTGGATGCTGCGGGAGATGGGTAAGCGTTCACTATCGACAGAAGAAACGTTTTTAAAGCGTTACGCAAAAGTGATGCCGCGGACAATGTTGCGTTACGCCATTGAGCGGTTTCCGGAGACAAAGCGCCAACAGTATTTGGATATAAAGCATTGAGCGGTTGTTGTTGGTGAGCCGCGGTCGGTTTACTTTTATCGTTGCCTTCGTTAGGATTTCACCTGTATGAGTGATTCCACCATAAAAACAGGACAATTATCGGATGCTGAATGGAAAGAGAAACTTTCTGCCGAGCAGTATGCGGTGTTGCGACAGTGCGGAACAGAAGCGCCGTTTACGGGAAAGTACTATAAGCACGATGAAGATGGTACGTATCTTTGCGCTGCTTGTGGTGCGTCTCTTTTTGGGTCTGATACAAAATTTGAATCGGGTAGCGGCTGGCCGAGTTACTATAAACCGGTTGATGAAGCAAACATTGCCATGAGTGAGGATGGTAGCCTAGGGACATCACGAACAGAAGTAAAATGTGCGACGTGTGGTGGACACTTGGGGCATGTTTTTGATGACGGCCCAACACCAACAGGGCTTCGGTATTGCATTAATTCAGCAGCGCTCAATTTTAAAAAGAAGGATGTCTAATATTTCTGATAAACCAACACTTGGGTTTTGGGGCAAATTAAGGCGCCCCTTTTTTGTACTGGCGCCAATGGCGAACGTCACTGATGCGGCGTTTCGACGGATTATTGCAACGTATGGGAAACCAGATGTTACCTACACGCAATTCGTTTCCGCTGATGGACTCTGTTCACCTGGTCGCAAGGTGCTTGTTCGTGATTTGGACTATGACGAGCGTGAGCGGCCAATCGTAGCGCAGCTTTTTAGTTCACAGCCAGAACGTATGCGGCAGGCAGCCAGTCTGGTGCGTGAGCTTGGTTTTGATGGGGTAGATATTAATATGGGTTGCCCAGACAGGAATGTAGAGAAGCAAGGTGCTGGAGCAGCGCTTATTAAAACGCCAAGCTTAGCGCTTGAACTTATTGCTGCTGCCCAGGATGGTGCTCAGGGTCTGCCGGTTTCCGTTAAAACACGCATCGGTTATAAAGAGAACGAGCTCGATTCGTGGTTGCCGCAATTATTATCGACAAAACCTGCCGCAATTATTGTTCATGCTCGCACCAGAAAAGAAATGTCGCGTGTGCCGGCACGCTGGGATGTGGTGGCTGACGCAGTTCGCTTGGCGGCTGGCAGCGGCACGTTATTAATTGGTAATGGGGATGTGGAAAGTATCACTCAAGGAAAAGAACGAGTAGCGCAGAGTGGCTGCGACGGGGTGATGCTCGGGCGAGCAATTTTTGGGAACCCGTGGTTGTTTAGTGGAAGAGAGGTGACAAACGTTGATGAGCGGATAAGAGCGATGGTAGAGCACGCTACATTATTTGAGGAACTGTTGGGGGATATAAAACCTTTTCATATTATGAAGAAACATTTTAAGTCGTATCTTGGAACTTTTCCCGGTGTGCGAGATTTGCGAGCTGAATTAATGAGGAGTTCAAATGCAGCAGACGTGAAGCGCATAATCATTGCATGGAAAGAAATACATACAGCGGCAACCTATGAGTAAAAAAAGAGTTTTTATAATTCATGGCTGGGAGGGGAGTCCAGACAATCATTGGTTTCCATGGTTGAAGCGCGAACTTGAGTCGCGTGACTATGTTGTAATTGCTTCGCAATTTCCAGGCGAGCAACATCCAGTGCTTGCTATGTGGTTAACTGAGTTATCTCGGATTGTGGGTGAGGTTGATAGTGAAACATACTTTGTTGGTCATAGTCTTGGGTGCATTACTATTTTGAAATATTTAGAAACAGTACCCGTTGGAACGAATGTTGCTGGAGCAATTTTAGTAGCAGGTTTTATAAGTTCATTAGGTATTCCTGAAATTGAAAATTTTATTGCAGTGCCAGTTGATGCAATGCGAATTCGGGCAGCCTGTTCAAAAATAGTTGCGTTTCAATCAACGAATGACGATTTCGTATCGCTGGCACACGGCGAGGTTTTGCGGGATGAACTTGGTGCAAAGTTAGTTGTTGTAGAAAACGCCGGGCATTTTTGCGCAGAGGATGGATATGAAAGTTTTCCAAGTTTATTAGAGAAGTTACTCGCGCTGTAACTTTTGTTCAATCTGGCTGCGTTCGCTAGGGATTTTCCTATCCCCATAGCGAAGGCACCACAGCAACCGCATTCTGGCATAGCTGTATTACTGGCCGTGCTGTATGACGAACAATTAAGTGAGGAGTTCACGGCCAGACTGTGCCAGAGTGCGATAGGTCGCGTAAGGGCCGGAGTGAGGGTGCCCCTTTTCTGTTTACTCTTTTGGGCAAGCAAAAGAGTAATGAAATATACCTTGACAATCCCACCCTTTTATGCAAAACTTCGCAGTTACCCAATAACCATATTCGCTATGAAAAAGCGTAGTGCAGCAACTATCATGACGCTCTTCCTCACACTCGTTACTGTGTTGGGTTTGTCTGCTGAACGAGTAATTGCCGCGCCGGTTGAGGCCGAGATGGTGAATGATGCAACTTGCAAAAAAGATGTGCGCACTGATACAACCGCTTTCGAGTCAGTAACCGAGGCAGAGGCGGGTGTTGTTGAAGTTTTGTTTCGGGTTCGCCCAACTATGAAAACGAGCGCTGTAGTAGTAGATGGAACCTATGACAGGATAGTTTCCAGATACTACGAAGCAAAAGTTACGAAGCAAAAAACTACGTACCGCTGTGTTGCAGAACGAGTGCTGAAGGATGGCCGTTTTGGTGAGCCGAGTCATCGGTTTGTGGAGTGGTATGACGGGAAAGGGAAGGGAGAACTCACTGTTACCTCGTACTACGAAGTTTTAGATAGTGAGCGGCCGTTGGCTGGTATTACTTTGTTCGTAGGGGCTTATACGGTATCGCTGTCATCGAACGACGCGAGTACAATTGGTCCACTTGAAAACTGGCAGGAAATTGATTTAGCAATACTGAGCGTTAAAATGCAGAACGCAACGAAGAAGTTGGCTGCAGATACTGCTCGCAATTTTGTACTTACTAATTATCTTGTCGGAGAACCTGAGGTGGTTGATATCTCGACGGGTTATGTGATTGGGCTCGAGCAATCAGGGGTAACGGTTATGGTAACTCCCGCCGAAGCTGCAAGCGTGCAGCAGCGTTTACTTTTGAAGAATAGTACTGGAAGTTTGCTGCGCAGTCGGGAAGAAAGAGTCTTGCACCATTATAGTGATTTCTACTTTTTCCCATCACTCGGCTGGGGTGGAGGTCATATCACTACCCGCACTGAAAAACATTGGGTTGGAGAATTGTTTACCACAGAAAAAGGAAAGTTTGTAGGTTCTCACTTCATGCTTGTCGAAGTAAGTCCAAGCAACAGCACTTCTGATTATTGGTTTACCGGTAAAGGCATAGTTCGTTAGTCTTCACCCTCGCTATAATTAACCGTACTGCGTACTGCGTACTGCGTACTGCGTACTGCGTACTGCGTACTTCTGCTATCCTTTGGCTATGACTATTGGTATTGATGCTTCTCGCGCCAATCGAACTCAGAAAACCGGGGTTGAGTGGTATGCGCATGACCTCATTGAGGCTTTAAAACGAGTTATCCCATCGACCGTGTCGGTTGTTCTTTATAGTGATACGCCGTTAGCGGGTCGATTAGGATTACTCCCAACACATTGGGAGAGTCGGGTGCTGGCTTGGCCACCAAAGCGACTGTGGACGATTTTGCGTTTGTCGTACGAAATGTTTAAGAGACCGCCCGATGTACTCTTTGTGCCATCGAGTGCACTGCCGCTCGTTACCCCGCGCCGCACAGTAACAACGCTACATGACATTGGTTTTGTGCAGGTACCCGAAGCGTACAGAGTACGTTCACGATGGTACCTTCGTTTCAACGCCTGGCGAACTGTTCGTCGTTGCAAGATTGTGTTGACCATTTCCACCTGGATGCAGCAGCAAATTAAAGACGTTTATGGCATTTCTTCCGATAGGCTTGTCGTGACTCCACTGGCAGCACGGGCGGCTGCAAGTACCGAGGATTCCGGCGCAGTTGCCATTCGATATGGCATTAAAGGGCCGTACTTTTTTTTCAGTGGTCGTTATGAGTATAAAAAAAATCTTGATACCATAGTGCCGGCGTTTGCTCGTTTTCGCGCGACCGACGCCAGTGGTCATTCATTAGTGCTGTGCGGTACCCGCGGCTATGGGGCCGCACTCGTGGACCGGGTACTTACTGTTGTTGGCCGTGAACGAGTGGTGGAACTTTCCTGGATTCCTGAAAGCGACCGGGCGGCACTACTCGCCGGCGCAACCGCGCTCGTATTCCCAACCCGTTACGAAGGTTTTGGGTTACCCATTTTAGAAGCCTTTGCTGCTGGCGTGCCAGTCATTACGAGCAGTAACAGCGCCACGGCCGAAGTAGCAGGTGAAGCAGCACTTCTTGTTGACCCATCATCTGTTCAAAAGATTACTGATGCCATGGCGCGTCTGGCTGAGGATTCTGCTTTGCGTGAACAGTTGATTGCAGCCGGCAAAATTAGGGTCGCTGCGTTTACGTGGGAGCGTACCGCACAGTTGACGTGGCGGGCGCTCATGCTTGCTGCAGTCGGTAAGGACTAAGACGGTTTTGATTGGTACTTTGCTATACTATAAGAATGAAAGACAGTATTGGACAAAAGGCCTGGCGAAATTACTTTGAACGTGCCCATAAGCAACATGCCTTAACCCACGCCTATCTGTTTATTGGTCCAGCGCAAAGTGGTAAGGGGATGTTTATGACGTGGCTGGCCGGGTTACTATTGGGTTCTTCGCCTCTTGAACATCCTGATTACGTTGTACTTTCGCAAGATGAAGCGACCCTCGTTACACCGATTGAGAACGTTCGGACGTTTATGCGAATCCTCGAGTTGTCGCCGATAGCAGGGGAGTATAGAGTTGCGGTTATTCAAAATCTTGAACGGCTCAGCGTACAGGGGTACAACGCACTACTGAAGACACTAGAGGAGCCACCTCGACACGTTATTTTACTAGTAGCAGCAGAAAGCCTTGACCAACTTCCGGCGACGGTGTGCTCGCGATTACAAATTTGTCGTTTTCGACCAACCCCACGGGCTGAACTGGCAAAGGCGTTGCAAGCTGCTGGCGCAACGCCACCTCAGGCGGACAGCATGGCTGCGGCAGCTATGGGGCGTGTCGGCGCAGCAGTTGGGTGGCTTCATCAACCGTCTGAGTTCGCTCGTCATCAGGCAGAGGCAGCGCTGTTTGCAAAACTTTTACGTCAGCCGATTGGCGATAGGTTCGCATACACCGAAACTATTGCAAAAGAAGCGGCGTGTACTCGTATTGAACTTGATCGATTATTGGGACATTGGTTGATTATACTCAGGGATGTTGCGTTGACTGCTTCGAATCAGCCGGGGCTTGTGGCCAGTCCGTACTTGAAAGCAGATCTAGAAGTAATTGCTCGTGCGGCATCGATGAAAGAATGGCTCTTGACGATTCGGTCACTTGAGCTTGCTCGAGAGCGAATTCGTACGTATGCTAACCGACGGCTTACCTTGAACACATTTTTTCTTACCATACCTCTATGACCTCACGTCTTTGGCAGCAACGTTTACTGTTTGCCGCCTTGCCGTTTTCATTATTTTTGGGTGGCTGTATCACAGACTCTCTTTTTGGTGGTGGAACTGCGGAGCCTGTGGCGCCGGCAGGTGTCTATCGTTCAACTGATCACGGTGACACGTGGGCAACAGTGAACCAAGTGCTAACCGTTGGGGGTGAACGTTTGACCATGGACGACGTGAATGTTCGAGCTATCACCCTTGATCCAACTGATAGACAAACAGTGTACGTTGGTACCTCTGGCAATGGTTTGTACTACACCTATGACGCTGCGCGGCGCTGGTGGCAATCTGGGCCAATACGCAGCGGTTCAATTAATGCCATTGCTATTCCAAACGATGTTGCCAAACGGTGCACTGTTTATCTTGCTTCGGCGAATAGAGTATTAAAGACGATTGATTGCGGACGATTTTGGGAGCAAGTGTATTTTGATACCCGAACCAATGAACTCACCAAGAGTTTGCTTGTGCACCAGAAAAATCCAGACACTGTGTTTATAGGAATGTCGACTGGTGAAGTGCTCCGTAGCAAAGATGCAGGCACGAGCTGGGAAACGGTGGCCCGCATGCAAGGTTCGGTTATTCAATTACTCTCGGCGCCCTTAAATCCAGAATTACTCTACGCACTTGTGGCGAAAAAGGGCGTATGGGTATCAGAAGATGGTGGCACTACCTGGACTGACGCGGGTGAAACCATGAAGAAAGATTTTAAAGGGTCGGAGGTAGTTACTGCGGCAGCGATTGATACGTCTCGACCCGACACGTTTATTGTGGCGTCTAAGTATGGCTTAGTGCGGACAACCGATGCTGGTAAAACCTGGGTGGCGCTTTCTCTGTTAACGCCAACGGGTAAAATTACCATTACTGACGTGGCGCTTCGGCCAGATAACAGTAGTGAGTTATACTACACAACGCCGACGACATTTTATCGTTCTTATGACGCTGGTGGTACGTGGGAAACACAGCCATTACCGGCTATAAACGCTAATGCCAAAATTATTGTTGACCCTAAGGTTAACGGCTTACTGTACTTAGGTATTGCTCGCATCGTGCAGCAGCAAGAGAGTCTCATTGGATTTTAGCTATGCAGCCAATCGTTACCGATAGTCGTAAAGAATTTGAAAGTGCCGTGGAGCATATGGGAAGCGAGCTTCAAGCTATACGAGGGAATCGGGCACACCCGAGTATTGTTGAAAATATAAAAGTCGTGGCGTATGGCAGCGAAGTGCGACTCAAGGAGATGGCCACCATCACCGTGCCAGACGCACGAACATTGCAGGTGCAGCCGTGGGACAAGAGCGTGTTGAAAGATATGGAGCGGGCCTTGCAACAGGCTGAACTGGGCATGGGTATAAAGAATGATGGGTTAGGTATACTGCTTTCTTTGCCGTCGCTCACCGCTGAGACCAGAGCGCAGCTCGTCAAAGTACTTGGCCAGAAATTAGAAACTGGTCGTGTTCAAGTTCGTCAGGTACGAGAACGGGTTCGGGAGGCGGTGGCGAAAGCGGAGCGTGAAAAGGAGCTGACTGAGGATGATCGTTTTGCGGCCAATAAAGATATTGATGAGTTAACGAAAGAGTATTTAGCACAAATTGAAGCAATGGCTGAACGAAAAACCACTGAGATAAATACCATTTAATATGACTGGTGCTGTCGCATTTATCTTTGCGCTCCTTCTCCTCATTCTCGTGCATGAGTTTGGGCATTTTATAGTTGCTCGATTGTCTGGTGTGGCGGTGGATGAATTTGGTTTTGGTTTCCCGCCGGCGATTCGGCGCTGGCAAGTAGGTAAGACGGTACTTTCTTTAAATTGGTTGCCATTTGGTGGCTTCGTTCGTTTGAAAGGTGAAGATGGTGAAGATCAGTCGCTGGATAGTTTTGGCGCCCAACCAGTTTGGAAGCGGTTTAGTATTGTTGCCGCTGGAGTAGTAATGAATATGCTGCTCGCGCTCGTTCTTTTTACGGCTGTGTTTACAGTTGGCGCTCCTCAAGATATTACGGCCGGAATTCCGAATGGTGCAACCGTAGAGAATATTCGGCAGCAAGTTGTTGCGGTACTGCCAGAAAGTCCGGCCGCTGAGGTGCTAACACCAGGGGAAACAATAGTAGCGATTGATGGCACTGCCTTCGAGAGTGTTCAAGACTTGCAAGTTTATGTACGCGAACACGTCGATCAGCCGCTATCAGTACTTGTTGCTACCGCTCAAGAAAAAACCACCCGCATCGTTACCATTACCCCGAAGGAACTTAGTGTGGCCGGGGCGACGACTCCAGTTGTTGGCATGGGTGTGCAACTGGCCGTCATAGCGGACGTACAATTTCCAATTTGGCGAGCGCCATTGATAGCGGCCGAGACCTTATGGTCACAACTTTCGGCTATCGGCACTACCTTGTCGACAGCGCTCATGAATTTGCTCAGAGGCGTACCGAGTACCGTTGATATTGCTGGCCCCATTGGTATTGCGGCGGTGACGGGTTCAGTGGTGTCACTAGGGCTCCCGACATTCATACAATTTGTTGCGCTCCTGTCGCTTAATTTAGCCTTTGTTAATTTACTACCCATTCCGGCATTAGATGGTGGCCGGATGGCGTTCCTAATAATTGAAGCTGTTCGACGTAAACCGGTGTCTGCGATTATTGAAGCTCGCTTCCACCGTATTGGTTTCGCAGCCTTACTCTTGCTCCTCTGTATTGTTACCTATGCCGATATTGGTCACCTCATTCGGTTCGGGAACGTATGGTAAATCGGTATACATCAAGCATTATCCTCAGCATCGGCCTTCTTTTTGTTGGCTTTGTGATTGTGCGGCCAGCGCCAGTTCGTGCCGCCTCATTATTTGACGCATCAGTGGAAATCGTTCGAGATGGTTCCGGTAAACTTTTTGGCGTGGTGAATGGTCAATGGCACCATTTCCGCTCACTGGATATTTTTAAGTCGTACGCGTACACCGGGAAGACTATTAGAGAGGTGACCACCGAAAAGACGGCAACGGTACGCTATATTATTTCCTCTCTTGGCTCACGAGTGTATCAGGTTGATGAAGTAACTGGTCAGAAACTTTGGTTTCCAAATGAAGCAAGCTTTTTGAATGCTGGTGGCAAGTGGAATGAAATCGTGCGGGTGAGTGGAGAAGATAGTCGCGCCTATGAGAACGCCAGACTAGTAAAATCGGCCGATGACGCAGCGGTATATTTTTTGGATATAGCGCAGGGAACGCGAGCATTGATTGGGAGTGCCGAAGATTTTTTAAAGGCTAATTTTCAGTGGCATAGAATACTTACCGTGCCACCTAGTTTACTTGCCGCCTATCGTGACGTTGGCATGTTTGATGCGTCGACACCAGTAGAACCACTGCCGACAAACAACAGTACCGGTCTGCAGGTTGAGTTGCGCACTATTGTAGCGAGCGCCATACCCACAGGCACAGTGCGAAACGCGGTCGCCACGCTTTCATTGAAGGCTGCTCAACAATCGGTGGTGGTTACGGGTGTCACGCTCACCAAGCAAGGATTCTTACCGGACAATTATTTTTCCGGCGTGAGTCTGAGCGACGAAGATGGTGTGCTATTGGGGCGTCCGCAGCGCTTCGCCGATGGTCGTGTTCAATTTTCATTTGGTAACGGAATTTTAGTTGATGCCAGTGGAAAAGCACTAACCGTAAACGTTGATACGACGAGCGAAGTTGTGGCTGGTGCTCAAAGTAGTTTTACCCTAAGTATTCAAAAATCATCCGACATTCAAACAGCCCAGGCCGTGTCGGTTCCCGGGACCTTTCCCTTAGTAACCACCAGTATCGGCGTTATAAACGGCGTAAACCGCATTGGTGGCTTAGTGGTTGACTCGGTGGTTTTGAGTACGGGCATGAGGGATATTCGGGTTGGAACGAAGAGTCAAGATTTAACTCGATTCCGAGTAACCGCCAGTGGAGGTGAGGCAGTGCTCTTGAAGTCCATTGTGCTTCATGGGGTGGGTAGCGCTGCGTTTGGAGATTTTACTGGTTATAAATTTATTGACGACAATAACAAAGTGGTGGCGACCGGTTCCAGTAAGCAGGCTGGTTTATTGCTCATGACATTTATAAAGGACTATGCGATTGGCGCTGGTGAGTCAAGGACACTAACCCTGCGTGCTGATGTTGTGGGTGGGGGAGAGAGGACAATGCAATTTTTGATTGAAAACGATTTTGACGTCTACGCTACGGGTAAGAGCTATGGCTATGGCCTTGCCACGTCGGCCGCAGCCACGGAAAATGGGTTTCCCGTTGGGAATGGTAGCGCCTCATCTTCATTTAACACGGTTCGTTTAATCGGTGGTGATGTGGTCGTGGCGCTTTCTGCTAAGAGTCCAAGTGGGGCAATTACTCGAGGTACCTCCGAAGCAGTGTTGGCACTTATTGAAGTGCGAACGACTGGTGAGGCGGTGCGTTGGGATCGACTTGATTTGCAACTGACAACCACGGCGCCGCATACGGCACTTTTGGAGTCTATCCGTTTGAGGCCGGTTGGGGGTAGTGCCGTTGGAACCATCAACAGTGCGGCGGTGCTAAACAAGCCAGCAACCTTGACTCTTACTTCCAGTGCAATCATCTCGGCGAGTAAGTCCGTTGTGTATGAGGTGGTTGGACGCGTGAGTGAATCAGCCACTGCAACTGATAGCTACATGCTGACAATTACGAATGCGCATTTTACTGTTTCGGGAAAAACAGAAACACGGACCGTTACCGGACCGATAGTGAGTGCTGTGCGGCCAGTGCGGGAGGTGTCGCTACTCGTGCGCAACGACCCACAGTTTACTGATGTGGCAGCGGTCGCCGGACAAGCAAAGGTGAAAGTTGGTCGATTAACGTTTCAAGTGGGGGCTGGCGAAGATGTACGTATTGCTGAAGTCTCACTTGAGCCGGTGGGAGGAAGTCAGTTGCGTTTCAGTGAGGGGTTTGCCAATTTGAAGTTGGGTCAAGCGACGATCGCAACGCCGAGCGGTGGTACGTATCGTTTTTCTCTCTCCACGATTGTATATGCTGGTCGGGAGACTGACCTCGATATATATATTGATACAACCTTGGCGGCAGCGAACACTGCAGTGCAGTTCCGAGTAGCTGATGTTGTTGCGTATGGTCGAACCTCTGGGGCACGTCTTAGTGTACCTATTGGTGATACTACGACGCCGGCCGTTTTGTTTAAGAAGAGTGAGCTCCTTATTGCTACGGACGCAACATTTACCGGCGGGTCTCGCCAAGGCGGCAAGGGAATAGTTGTTGGTCGCTTTGTGCTGTCGGCCAGCGGTTCTGAGGACATCAGAATTGATGGCATTACCGTATCAGAGGCCGCTGGTTCGAGCGGTATGACGGTGACTCGTGGGTATAAGAATTTGAGATTAGTGGATGCAGAAGTAAACCGATCAAGAAGCCGGACGCAGATTAGCCCCGTCGGCGGTAGCGGTGGCGATCGATTAACAGCCGGGCCAACATTAGCACCCAATCAGCGTATGGTGCTTAATATTGTCGTTGATGCGGAGCAAGTTTCTACTGATGACCACCTGCAATTGATTGTTCGAGGTGTAGAGGGTAGCGGACGAGATTCTCGACTGATTCTTGGTGCCGCTGGTGTACCGTTGTTATTACCCGAAGTGACTTTCTAACATCGACTCATCATTCATCCCCTTTTTGACGGGGGACAGGAAACTCCGTACAATGACTCGACTGTACGGAGTTTTTTGAGTTTAAGAGACTAATCAGTATATGCGTCAAACTGCACTCTTCGGAAAAACATTGCGCACAGCACCTAAGGACGAGCAGAGTGTTAACGCACAATTGCTTGAGCGTGGTGGCTACGTGCAAAAACTCATGGCCGGCGTTTATTCGTATTTGCCACTTGGTTTTCAAGTTCTCAAACGTATCGAAGCTATTATTCGAGAAGAGATGGAAAGTATCGGCGCCCAAGAGCTTTTACTGCCGGCGCTGCATCCAAAAGAGAACTGGGTGGTGACTGGGCGTTGGTCGGGACCAGATCCATTGTATCGTGTGCAGGATGAATCAGGGAGAGAGTTTGCCTTAGGCAGTACGCACGAGGAAATTATTACACCGCTCGTTGGTCGTGATATTGCTTCGTATCGCGATCTTCCCTTCGCGCTTTACCAGTTTCAAACAAAGTTTCGAGCGGAACTTCGCGCTAAGTCTGGCGTGCTGCGTGGTCGAGAGTTCATCATGAAAGATTTGTATTCTTTTCACGCATCCGAAGCCGATCTTGATAGTTATTACGACAAGGTTTTAGCAGTCTACCGCCGCATTTTTGAACGTACCGGAATTGGCGAAGCGACGTTGCTGACGTATGCGTCTGGTGGAACGTTCGCCAAATATTCTCATGAGTTCCAAACCCTGACCGCTGCTGGCGAAGACACAATTTATGTTTGTGATACCTGCCATCTCGCAATAAATGAAGAGATTCTAGCTGATCAACCAGCGTGTCCAACATGCAAGGCGCCAACTGCCGGTTTGCGACGTGAAAAAGCAATTGAAGTCGGTAACATTTTTAAGCTCAAAACGAAATATTCAGCACCGTTTGCTGTGCACTATACTGACGAGCATGGTGTTGCGCAGCCCGTCATCATGGGTTGTTACGGTATTGGCCTCGGCCGTTTGATGGGTGCCATAGTTGAAGTGCATCACAATGACGCTGGCATTATCTGGCCGGCTGCGGTCGCGCCGTTTGATTGTCATGTGATTGCGGTTGGGGGAGATGCAACAATTTTGTCCGCAGCAGAGCAGCTTTACAATGAGCTGCGCCAGCGCGGTGTACGGGTGCTGCTTGATGATCGTGACCTTACTGCTGGCGCAAAATTCGCTGATGCGGATCTTATTGGTATACCACTGCGGCTCGTTGTGAGTGCTAAAACAATCGCTGCCGGGAAGCACGAGTTGCGTAATCGTGCGACAGACGAAACAGAAATGATTGCAGCCGACAGGGTAGTGGCAGAAGTCGTTCGGAGAACCCTAGGCGTATGAGCTTCCTCAATAGACTCCTCGGGCGGGTAGCAAAGGATATTGGTATTGATCTTGGCACCGCGAATACGCTCGTGTACGTAAAAGATCGCGGCATCGTTATTAACGAACCATCGGTTGTGGCGGTTAATAATCGGACTGATCAGATTCTGGCTGTTGGTCATGAAGCGCAGCGCATGGTCGGGAAAACTCCGGCCCATATTTTGGCCATTCGACCACTGGTTGATGGCATTATTTCTGACTATGAAGTAACCGAGAAGATGTTGAAGTATTTTATGGAGAAAGTACGCCGTGAGCGTTTCAGTCTACTGCAACGACCACGGGTCGTTGTATCAATTCCAACCGAAGTTACCGAAGTAGAGCGTAAGGCCGTAGAAGATGTTGTTCGTTCCTGCGGGGCACGAGAAGTCTATCTGGTTGAACAACCTATGGCCGGTGCGATTGGTACACGTCTGGCGGTGCAAGAGCCTACTGCCAACATGGTAGTAGATATTGGCGGCGGGACAACGGAAATCGCGGTCATTTCACTGGCGGGCATAGTGACGACTCGATCACTGCGGCTGGCCGGGGACGAACTTAATAAGAATATCGTGCAGTTTGCTCGTGAGCAGTTTAATATTTTACTTGGTGAACGGGTGGCGGAAGAAATAAAAATTAAAGTTGGCTCAGCAGCGCCGTTGGATGTTCCGCTCGAGACAACAATGCGCGGTCGAGATTTAGTGAGTGGTTTACCAAAAGAAGTCATCGTAACAGATACACAAATTCGTCAGGCTATGGCTAAGACGATTCGCACAATGATTGAACACATTCGTGCAATTCTTGAAGTAACACCACCGGAGTTAGCGGCTGATATTTACGAGCGAGGCATCGTGCTACTAGGTGGTGGGGCACTCCTTAGGAATCTGGACGTGGCCATTAGTGAAGCGACCCAGATTCCAGTTCGTATTGCTGACGACCCACTCACTTGTGTTGTGCGCGGTACCGGTATACTGCTTGATAACTTTGAATTTCTGCAGAACGTTGCTATCCCGTCATCGCAAGAATTGCCGTACGGGGCCTAGTGCTAGGTCGGTATGCAACGTCGAACACTCGTTGTCCTGCTCGTAGGAATTGTGCTGGCCTTTCTTATTGAAAGTGTTCCAGCGGTACGTCTTCGAGTTCATGGGCTGCTTAGCTTTACAACTGGCATTGAAACGTGGTTCGCATCTCGTCTTGTAACGCCAGGTTTTCTCATGGGTGAAACAGATGCCCGGATAACGAATCTTGAGCAGCAGGTTGATGCTTTGGCAGTGGACGCGGCACGGCTACGGCAACTGACTGAAGAGAATGAAGCACTGCGGGCGCTTACTGGTTTCTCGAACGTCGCTGGGATTCGTACCGTGACAGCGCTTGTCATTGGACGTGACCCTCGTGATCCACAAACCGTGCTTCGCCTGAATGCTGGATCAAAAGTTGGTGTTCGTGAAGGTGCTGCGGTTGTCTCACCGCACGGCAATCTTATCGGTATTGTCGCATCGGTCACCCCCACGGTAAGTACGGTTCGTTTACTCACAAGCCATGGGCTGGCTATACCGGTCCGTGTTCCCGGGAAGCCAGGTGTGTTCGGTTTACTACAAAGTCGAGACGGCTTATCACTTTCGGTTGAGCAGATTGCGAGAGCTGAACCGGTTACCGTTGGGGATGTAGTGATTACCAACAGTAGTGCACTCGGCCTACCAGCTGCCATACCGGTTGGCGTGATTGCAGCGGTTCGTTCTACACCAGAGGCGCTTTGGCAGGAAGCAACTATTTTTCCGTTTACCACGACGGCAACCGTACACATTGTAAGTATATTGGTCCCCGATGAGACACCGTAATTTGCAACTGCTTCTTTCTCTCTTTTTCTTTGGCTTACTGCCAGCAGTGCAGTCTTCGCTGTTCGGTTACTATGCCATGCCCCCGCTCTTACCACTTTTTTCTTATGCTGGCCTTTTGTTCCTTCCTACGATGATCGCGGTTATTGTGGGAATACTTGGTGCGACCTGGTACGATATTGCATTTTCATTGCCAACGTTGACCAGCGTTGCGAGTGTAACGGCTTTGCTGCTTTCATACATTGTACTGTCGAGGCTACTTACGGGTAGCACTTTTGTTGCGGCCCATGCTCGAGCACTCGTTTCTTACGTGAGCTATAGTGTCGTATTGTGGGTCATGAGCCTTGTGTCTAACCGAGTCTATCCAAATGGAATTACTGGTGAACTCTCTATTCTGGGTAGCATCATCGGTTATGTGCTGTTGGCCTCACTTGTTGAACTTGTTCGACGTCGACAGCAAACGGAACAATTATCACTACCTTTCTTTCAACGATGAATCCATTTCCTCGTTTTATAAATAACGCTACGGTTAGCCGTCCACAAAACGTGTGGGTTGATGCTGATTTGGCCGCTACTGGTTCGCAATATCTTGGCCACCCGTTAACCGCTCGGCAGCGCATGGTCGTTGGCATTATTTTGATAGCGACCGTAGCTATTATGCTTGGTCGTGCCGCGCAGCTCCAGCTTTTTCATGGCGCTGCATATAGGGTTTTGGCAGAAGGTAATCGTATTCGAACCTATACAACGTTAGCTCCTCGGGGTGTTGTCTATGATCGTTATGGTATTGCGTTGACCGAAAACACGCCGCAATTGTCAGTGGCGTTAATTCCGTTCGACGTACCACGAGATGAGCCGGCGAGAGCGCAACTATTTCAACACGTAGCGGCGGCTGTTCAAACGGATCCGAGTATTTTTTTCGATAAGTGGAATGGGTTTTCGTCAGAGCAACGACGTAGCGTAGAACCGTTTATTGTTATTCCGAACGTGGAAGTTGAACAGGGATTACAGTTGCAAGCCATGGCCCCAGCCTGGCCGGGCATTGTTGTTTTAACAACCCCTCGTCGGGACTACATTGCGTCACGCGACGGACTATACGGTCTTAGTCATGTTGTTGGCTACGTGAGCCGCGTTGGTGACGGTGAGTTATCAAGTGAACGTGGGTATGCTCGGAGTGATATTGTTGGCAGAAGTGGAGTTGAGCAAGCATACGAAACCTATTTGAAAGGGACGAATGGTCGGCAGGAAGTTGAAGTTGATGCGCTTGGTGCGCTGCAGCACATCTATGCCGAAGTAGCACCAACGCCGGGTAATAATGTCTGGCTGAGTATTGATAGTGAGTTGCAGCAGGTACTTGAAGCAGCAATGCTCAGTGGTCTTGGCCGAGCCAAAGGGCAACGCGGTGTTGGCGTTGTGCTTGATCCGAGAAATGGCGAGGTGCTTGCTTTGGCCAGCTATCCGGGGTTTGACGCCAATATGTTTACAGAAGGAAATAATGGCTACGCGGCGTTGGCCGCAGATCCTAATCAGCCGCTGTTTAATAGAGTAGTTCAAGGGCGATATCCTTCTGGTTCCACCATAAAGCCTTTTGTGGCGGCGGCGGCGCTTGAAGAAAAAATAATTACTCCACTTACTTCTTTTTTAAGTACGGGTGGTATCTCTGTTGGGCAATGGTTTTTTCCTGACTGGAAGGCGGGTGGTCATGGGCAGACTGATGTTCGTAAAGCTATAGCCGAGTCAGTAAACACGTTTTTCTATATTATTGGTGGGGGATACGGTGATCAGCCAGGATTGGGGATTGAAGCGCTTAGCGCGTATGAAGCTCGTTTTGGTTTCGGGGCAGTAACGGGCATTGATCTTCCTGGTGAAGTGAGCGGACTACTCCCAACACCGGCATGGAAAAAAGAAGTGAAAGGTGAATCTTGGTATATTGGGGATACGTATCACGCCGCGATTGGTCAAGGAGACGTTTTGGTAACGCCATTGCAGATAGCAGCAGCGACGGCCATTCTCGCAAATGGTGGTAAACGTATTACGCCACACGTGTTGTATGAAGTTGAAGGGCACAGCGATAGGAAACCGCCTACCGAAATTATTGGAATCGGTCTTACCGAGGACACCGTGGCAGTGGTTCGAGAAGGTATGCGGCGCACGGTTACTGATGGCAGTGCTCGTTCGCTTGGCACGCTGCCTATTACTGCGGCAGGAAAAACCGGTACGGCCGAAGTGGGTGGTGACATAGCGACACATGCATGGTTTAGTGGCTTTGCCCCCTATGAGAACCCACAGCTCGTCATCACTATTCTATTGGAAAACGTAGGTGAAGGAAGCAGTTTTGCTGTTCCGGTTGCGCGTGATGTCCTTACCTGGTGGGCGGCGCATCGCGCCGAGTAGGGGTCGCCGTTTCTCAAAGGTGGTATATACTACTCGTATGCCGATGTCTTCACTTACAAAGCATGACGAAATTACGCAGCAAGAGAAAAAAAGCAATGCGCTGGCTAAGCCAGTCGCTGATTTTCTTTTGGCTTTAAAAGCTGATACGGGTGGGGGTCCGCGTGCCAAGGAGGGTGAGCATGCCATTCACGTTTCGTCAGTTGTTTCGCAGGCCGCTCAGTTTTATGAACGGCTACGATATAGTGTTGACTACCACGAAGATCACTTGTTACGACGTCACGCGCTTGAACGTATGCTTCGTCGACGATTTGACACAGGCTCCGTTGAATCGAGTGCGAGGTCTTTTTTGGTTGAATTAGTTCATGCACGATATTTAAAAAATGATGAAGTACCCGAAGCCATCATTCCGTACGTCCAAGAGTTTCTTGATAGATACGCAGCTGTATTAGCTGCTGCGGAGGCTGCTCCATTGAAAGACGCTCGTGCTGTAATTCATTGGCTGCATGGTATAGCTGCCGCCGAGCTTGATGCGTTTCTCTCTCCAGCACCAGAAGAGGCGGCTCTTGTTCATTTGGTTCGAGCAACGCTTGCGCAAGATAAACCACTTGCCGCTTGGCGCTTATCACATGAAGAGCTCCCAACCCTTGAATTTGTCGCTGCATATCGGGCGCTCTTCTCGCTTGATTTACCAAAAATTCGCTACCTGTTGCTTTGCCGCATGCTCCCAGATTGGAAGAAATTGTCGGTGGCTGAAGTGGCTAGTGTATTACCTGAGTTACTCCGACTACGGCAGCGAATTGAAACAGCAATTGTGCACCCCGCTGGTGAGCAACTGTATAAGGTGCTGCGGCAGCGCTCACTTATTTTTCATGCGCTTCATGATGCGGTACGTGACGATATCAGTGGCGCAAACTCGCTACTCCTTGATGACCATCATTTTACTTCAGTGGTGCAAGAACGGTGCCAGCAGTATTATAAGGCTGCTCGGGGTCGCTTATATAGCTCGGCTGTTCGGTCGACGCTCTATATTTTTATCACTAAGATGCTGGCGGCGTTACTCCTGGAGGGTCCAATTGAGGCGTTCTTTTATGGTCATGTGGCAACTGCACCATTGCTCATTAACCTTGGTTTTCCACCATTGCTGATGCTTCTCCTCGCAGTGACCACTCCGTTTCCAAAAGATTCGAACACAGAGGCAGTGCTTCGGCATCTCGAAACCATACGTTTTGGTGGTGAGGCACGTATTTTGCCACAGCTAACGCCACCTGGTCGGTCTTCAGCTGTTTCCAGTGGTGTATTGTCAGTTGTATACTTCTTCGTATTTGTTGCTACTTTCGGAGCGATTGCTACAGGTTTACAGCGAATCGGCTTTACGATGATAAGTATCGCATTTTTTCTTTTCTTTCTTAGTGTTGTTTCATTCTTTGTCCTTCGAGTTCGACAACCAGTTAGAGATCTATTTGTAGAACGTCGTCGTGAACATATGTTAGCAGCAGTTGTCGATCTTTTTTCACTCCCGGTATTAACTGTCGGTCGCTGGATTTCTTTGACCTCGGCTCGTTTCAATGTTTTCCTCTACTTCTTTGATTATTTCCTTGAAGCACCCATCAAAGCGTTCCTCTTGGTAACCGAAGACGTGCTTGGTTTTTTTCGAGAGAAACGGGAGGACATCGTATAAGTATGGTGCGTTTTCTTGGTAGTTTAGGGACAGCAATAATTGTCGGACTCTTTGCTACCTTTGCCTGGCAATCATATATGCACGCTCGTTTACCAAACGAGCTGCGAGTTGGCGTTACCTCACTCGCGACCGGGCAACTTATCCATGCTGTTGACTTGCGAGATAATTTTAGCGCTAGGAATTTGCGGGTTACAGTTGTCACTGTTGAAAATGAGGATACGTTGCTTACGATGCTCTCAGCCGGAACGATTGACGGAGCTGTAGTATCCATGTCCGCTCCAATTGTTTTACGTAGCCGTGGTGTTGCGACGAAGGTAGTGGCAAGCATGGATTATTCGGCCGGGAGTGACGCGATTGTTGCTCATGGCGACATAACTCGGGTCGCGGATTTGGCTAACGCGCAAATCGGGTATGGGTCTCAGGGAAATGATGTGGTGCTGCTACGCGAGGCACTTCGTCGGGGAAAAATTAGCACAGTTGAAGGTCATAGCATCGTGCAACCTATGTCAGACTCGGCGAATGCGTTTGTCGCCGGTGAATTAGATGCGGCAGTGCTCACTGATCCGTATCTCGGTCAGGCCTTGCGACGAGAGAATAGTCGCGTACTCTTTTCAACGAGAGAAACGCCAGGGCTTCTGCCTACCGTCATTATATTTCGTACAGTCGTGCTGGAAACAAAACGGCCGCAGGTTGGTGCTTTTTTGGCAGGCTGGTTTGCCACCATGGACGATTATGAGACATCCTCAATACTTCGCCGTCGGCTCTTAGCAGTTGTGGCGGTTGCCACCGGTCAAACTCTGGAAGGAGTCAGTGAGGCATTGAATAACCGTCGATTATCCACATTTGCAGATAATGGACTCGCCTTTACGCATTTTGGTGACCCAGTGTCCTTGTATACCAGCGCCGAGCGATTTTTTGTGGCGCTTAATGTGGGAAGCTTTGACGCAGCTGCGGTTGACGCACTCTTTGATCCGTCGTTTGTTCGGGGTGGCTTACGAGCCTTTGGTAAAGTGGAGAAGTAATACTTGTTCATCATGTACATACTATGAGCACACAGGAATCGTTGATTGTCATAGGTTCTGGTCCGGCTGGACTAACTGCGGCTATTTATGCGGCTCGTGGTGGGCTCTCGCCACTCGTTATTGCCGGCCCGCAACCTGGCGGCCAACTAACTATTACCACTGATGTTGAAGATTTTCCTGGTTTTCCAGATGGTATCCAGGGACCAGAATTGATGGATCGTATGCGACAGCAAGCGACGAGATTTGGCGTTCGATTTATCGATAGCTCTGTTACGGCGGTTAACTTTCAGCGCAAACCATTTGCAGTGATGGTAGGGGAAACACAGTATGAGGCTCGTGCCGTTGTTATTGCTACTGGCGCGTCAGCCAAATGGTTAGGGCTAGAAAGTGAGCAGCGATTGATTGGCCACGGCGTTTCAAGTTGCGCCGTGTGCGACGGTTTTTTCTTTCGAGGGAAGCCGATTGCCATTAACGGCGGCGGCGATACGGCTGCCAAAGAGGCGTTGTACCTCGCCAAAATATGTGAGCGAGTGACCCTTATTCATCGTCGGCCTGAGCTTCGCGCTCAGCAAGTGCTTCAAGATCGTTTGCGGGCAACGCCAAACATTGATCTTCGTTTAGGGTATGAGGTGGAAGAGGTGCTCGGGGACACAACGGTAACTGGTGTCCGTATTCGCGCTACTACGGGCGAGCAAGAGACGGTGCTGGTGAGTGGCTTCTTTGTTGCTATTGGCCACATTCCAAACACAGTTCCTTTCTGTGAGGCGGTTCGCTGCGACGCGGCGGGTTACATTCTTAGTGAAGATGGTGTACACACCAGCGTGCCGGGCATTTTTGTTGCTGGCGACGTTCAAGACAGACTCTATCGACAAGCGGTTACGGCGGCTGGCATGGGCTGTCGAGCGGCCATGGAGGCAGCTGAGTATCTCGAAACACATGACTAAGCTGTACGTAGTAGCGACGCCCATTGGCAACTTGGGGGACATAACCATTCGCGCCCAAGAAGTGCTGAAAACTGTACCAGTCGTCCTTGCTGAGGACACACGTCGAACGCGAACGTTATTGTCACACCTTGGCGCGCATCCAAAATTGGTTAGCTACCATCAGCACACCAGTCCGGCTAAGAGCAAAGCGCTCGTCCGTTTACTTGAGCAATCAGATGTGGCGCTGGTAACAGATGCGGGCACGCCTGGCATCGCTGACCCTGGCGGGCAGTTTGTTGCTGCTGTTGTTGAAACGTATGGCGATAGTGTTCAGGTTGTTCCTCTCCCTGGTGCCTCGGCCTTAGCTGCAGCGGCGTCGATAGCTGGTTGTTCAATGGATCGGTTTGTTTTTGCTGGCTATCCACCCCATAAGAAGGGTCGAGCAACTTTTTTTGACGGTGTGGCGACCCATGCAATGGCAGTCATTTTTTATGAATCGCCGCATCGAATTTCAAAGGCATTGCAGGCAGTGGCTGAACGGCAGCCGGAGCGACAGATTGTTGTTTGTCGCGAATTAACTAAGCAATTTGAGACTATTCAACGGAGTTCGGCTCGCGAAGCCGCAGATCGTATTGCTGACGGTGAGCATCGGGGTGAGTTCGTTGTCGTGCTTCACCCAGTGGGAAAGGAATAGTAGATTTGCGGGCATTTTTGCTTTTCGCTATACTGTTTGAAAGACTGGGGACAAGAAGGGGCTATACGTTTGGTATCCCGTTCCCATCCCAGCGATATTTATTTTCTTACTCAATTTGTATCGCGTATGGCGAAAATGACAAAATCACAAGTTCTTCAGGCGCTCGCCGAGAAGACTGGTGTTAGCAAGAAGGACGTCGGTGCACTCGTGGAGGCCATGACAGACCTCGCGTACCGTGAGGTTAAGGTGAACGGTGAATTCCTGGTGCCTGGTATCGGGAAGCTCGTGAAGGTCCACCGCAACGCGCGGATGGGTCGAAACCCAGCGACGGGTGCTGAGATACAGATTCCAGCCAAGACCGTGGTTAAGTTCCGAGTGGCGAAGGCCGCCAAGGACGCAGTTCTTTAGGGAGCGAATTTCCTTTTTGCGATTTCCATCGTTGCGACCTCTGGTGCTCGCCGCTGTACCGATATGTACAGCTTACTGCGCTCCTCGTTCGCGTCTTGGAACTCATCAAAAATCTAAATTCACCACGCAACAGCCGCCTTAACGGGCGGCTGTTGTAATTGAAGTAAAATCAAAAAAAAGCTAGCATAGAGCAGACGATGCAGTTGCTGATTTCATAATACATTTCATGAAGTATCTCGTTACAACACCAATCTATTACGTTAACGACAAGCCGCACATCGGTCATGCGTACGCGACGTTCGCCGCTGATGTACTGGCTCGCTATAAGCGTATGTTTGGGGTGCCGACCTATTTCTTAACTGGTACAGATGAGAATTCCCAAAAAAATGTGGAAGCTGCCGGTGCGAGCGGGACATCTGTTTTGAATTACGTCGATCAGATGTCGGCATTGTGGCAGCTCACCTGGGATGAACTTGGTATATCGAACGATGACTTTATACGGACAACTGAATCGCGTCATCGCGTGGGTGTCGAAAAGTTTTGGCGTACGGTGTCCGCCAAGCCCGACCTCATTTATAAAGGTACGTATGAAGGACTATACTGCGTTGGTTGCGAAGCTTTTTATCGGGAGAGTGATTTAGTTGACGGAAAGTGTCCGACGCATGACCGAGTCGCAGAATTAGTAAAAGAAGAGAATTATTTTTTTCGGGCCAGCCGCTTTCGAGAGGCGCTGCTGGAACACATTGAAAAGCATCCAGAATTTATTTGTCCAGAAGCACGGCGGAATGAGGTTGTTAGCTATATTACGAATCACTTAGAGGATTTTAGTATCTCGCGCCCCAATAAGCAGTGGGGAATTCCGGTTCCAGGGGACGATTCTCAAACAATTTACGTTTGGTTTGATGCGCTGCTTAATTACATGACAGCGGTTGGGTACGGCACCGACGAGCAGCGTTTCAAAGAGTGGTGGCCAGCTGAACTTCATATTGTCGGTAAAGACATTATTAAATTTCATTGTGCGCTTTGGCCTGCCATGCTACTCGCCGCTGATTTGCCACTGCCGCGCCAGGTCTTTGCTCATGGCTTTTTTACTATCGATGGGCGGAAGGTTTCGAAATCAACGGGAAACGCAATTGATCCAAAAGATTTAGTTGAGACCTACGGCGTTGATGCCGTACGGTATTTTTTACTTCGAGAAATTCCATTTGGCGGTGACGGTGACTTTTCCATTGCACGTCTGGCGGCGCGGTATGATAGTGATTTGGCGAGCGGCTTGGGTAACCTCGTGCAGCGAGTGACCACATTAGCCGCTCAGGCGGCCACGCTGCCAGTTGGTACTAGTGTGGCGGCTGCTGTAACGAAACAGATCAGCTTGTATCACGAGGCGATGTCTACTATTGCACTCAGTCGAGCATTGGAGATTACCTGGGAGACTATGCGGCTGTGCGATCAGTATCTAGAGGAAAAAGCACCCTGGAAATTGCGCACTGATCCCGCGAAGGCTGAGGCATTCTCCGAAATTATGGGCGAGATGGTTGAGGCAGTGCGGCTCATTAGTTGGATGGTACTACCGTTTATGCCAAGCACGGCTCGTGCTATGCTTACGATGATTGGTCATGAGAGTGACATGAATCGGTCAGCCGGGGAAGCAATGCAGTGGGGCGCACATACTGGTCACGTGCAGGTGAGGAAACCACAGACGTCACTTTTTCCTAGATTCACAGCTTAATATGACTTCATTTTTTGATTTTTTGACGTTCGATTTCGTTTTGCTCATCGTCCTCCTCGGATTTGTGGGGTGGGGATTTGGGCACGGCTTGATTCGAGCGGTCGGCGGCATCATCGGCATCATCATTGCCGCCTTTTTAGCTAGTCATTACTATCTATGGTTGGCTGACATCATTGATGGTTTATTCGGTTCGTTTCAAGGCCTCGCGCGCATTGTCTCTTTTACCCTTATCTTCCTTGTGGTTGGAAGATTGTTTGGCTATGTGGTTCTCCTCATTGAAAGAGCGTTTGATATTTTGGCATTCTTGCCATTCCTCAAAAGCATTAATCGATTAGCGGGCGCACTTTTTGGTTTCATTTTTGGAGTGCTCGTTCTCGGTACCTTACTGTATGTCATTGGAAAGTATTCACAGTGGACGACGTTAAACGATGCGGCCGCGACTTCGCAGTTAGCTCAGTACGTTTTGTCATCGTCCGCAATTCTCCGACCACTTTTCCCTGATGCCCTTCGACAGTTACAGTCGTATTTCTAATCGCCGGTACATTTTATGCGGGTGATAGTCGTTGGCGATACGGCTTCTGGAAAGTCTAGTTTTTTGAAAACTGTAGCCGCAAAAGAATTTACCGTTCAGTTTGAAACATTTCTGCCCACTATTCATCCGCTAATTTATTCAAACCTTTTTGCACGGCGTGCGGCTTTTACTTCATATTATGCTAATCGAGACCTGGACATTTGGACCAATACGGTAAATCCAGTTTTTTATGAGTATAGCGTTCATTCTATGAAGGCATTTAACGAGGCCAGTATGGCGGCTGGAGAGTTGAACAAAAAGCAGTTTGAAGCGCTCGAACAATTACGAGGTTCAGTTCTTGATTTTTTTCCTATAGCAAAAGACGATGTCGTCCTACATTTCTTATGTAGTCGAAAGGTAAGCAATGAACGTGTTTTAGCGCGAGACGGCAATAAACATCTAAAGAGCCAAAAGTATTTCGATATTTTTCGCTCCTCTTTAGAAAAGGAATTTTCTAGTTGTTGTAAATATTTTGCTATCGACACAACAACGTTAACCGTCAGCGATGTTTACTCCATGGTAGTAAGTAAGCCTCTTCGTTGGTTGTCGTAAAGTATATGCTTTTTGATTCACACGCTCATCCTCATTTTAGCGCCTATCAGAACGATTCAGACGAGGTTATTCGTCGGGCGCTGGATGCCGATGTTGGCATGCTACTGGTTGGTACGCAGCAAGATACCAGTGCAGCGGCCGTTGCCGTTGCCGAGCGTTACAACAACGTCTGGGCAGCCATCGGGCTCCATCCGATTCATACAACCGATGGCTATTTTGATCCGAATGAAGAAACGAGTGCTGAACTGATTGGCGGCACATTTAAGCGGCGAGCCGAAACCTTTGACGCGACCAGTTACCGCGCCTTAGCCGCATCCTCAAAGAAAGTAGTTGCTATTGGCGAGGTGGGGCTCGACTACTACCGCCTAGAAGGGGATATGGCTACGCAAGCATGTATCAAAGAGACGCAGCGGCGGGTATTTGCCGAGCAAATTGCTTTGGCCGCAGAGCTCAATTTGCCACTCGCTATTCACTGTCGTGATGCACATGGGGATGTCTTTGCGATGCTCAGAGATGCCCAAGCGAAAAATCCTAAAGTGCGGGGTGTTATTCATTGTTTCACTGGTACGCCGGCAGAAGCTGAGCAGCATCGCTCCCTTGGTTTTCTCATATCTTTTTCAGGGATTGTGACGTTCGCCCGTGAATGGGATGAGTATATTCGTTCACTTCCGCTCGATGCCTTTCTTGTTGAGACAGACTCTCCCTATTTAGCGCCGAAACCATACCGAGGGAAAAGGAATGAACCCCGCTACGTTGCCGAAACAGTTGCACATATTGCCAGCTTGCGAGGAGAGCTGGTGGAAGTGGTAGCCAACGCAACTACGCAGAACGCTGAAAAATTATTTGGCGTTCGTTTGGCGGCTTTATAGCTTCAGACCCCGACAGTTTGCTATACTGAATTCATTATTAATTATTCATACACATGACTCCACGCCTCGTTATACCGTTTCGTGAACTTCGTATTACTGACGTACCGAAGGTTGGCGGGAAGAATGCGGCCTTGGGAGAGCTTTTTTCTGCGCTTGTGCCGAAAGGCATTTCTGTACCAGATGGTTTTGCGGTGACCGCGGACGCCTATCGGTTGTTCCTCAAGGCGAATCATCTAGATGAAATTATTGCTAACGAGCTGAAAGGTTTGAATACTGCGAAGCTTAGCGACTTACAGCGCTGCGGGCGAAGAATTCGTAAAATGATACGCAAAGCGCGCGTACCGGCAGAACTAGCAGCGGCAGTGCGTGCTTCCTATGCAACTTTTGAGGGTGAGTTTGGTAAACACGTTGATGTAGCGGTTCGTTCGTCGGCCACGGCAGAAGACTTGCCGGGTGCATCGTTTGCTGGTCAACAGGAAACGTACCTCAACATTCGCGGAGCAGACAATGTGCTCGATGCTATGCGTCGCTGTTTCGCGTCATTATTTACTGATAGGGCTATCTCTTACCGAGTGGATAAGGGTTTTGATAAGACGGCCATTGCCTTGTCGGTTGGTATTCAAGTTATGGTTCGCTCTGACATGGCGTCGAGCGGCGTTGCCTTTACCGTGCATACCGAAACAGGTTTTGAAAATGTCGTTGTTATAACGGCAGCGTACGGCCTTGGGGAAATGGTGGTGCAGGGGCAGGTGAATCCAGATGAGTTCATTGTTTTTAAACCGACTTTAGCCGCGGGCAAAAAAGCTATTATTGAACGTAAGCTCGGCAGTAAGGAAGTTAAGCTAATTTATGCCAAGTACGGCACAAAGCAGGTAGCCGTTCCAGCTGCTGAGCGCGTACAGTATGCCTTGAGCGACAAGGAGGTACACACGCTTGCAAAGTGGTGTGTGCAGATAGAGGCGTACTTTTCAAAACGAAACGGTCATTATCAGCCAATGGATATCGAGTGGGCCAAAGATGGTAAAACCGGGAAACTCTACATCGTGCAGGCGCGACCTGAAACCATTCACGCCACGGCTGACGCTCGGGTGCGCACGGAGTATGTACTGAAAAAAGCAGGCCGCGTTATTGTTACCGGTATCGCTGTCGGCTCGAAAATCGGTGCTGGAAAAGCTCGGGTCATAACAAGTGCCCGTGGTATGAGCACGTTTAAACCAGGCGAGGTTTTGGTAACTGAAATTACAGATCCGGACTGGGAGCCAATAATGAAAATCGCCTCTGGTATCGTTACCAACAAGGGGGGCAGAACGAGCCACGCAGCAATTGTATCGCGAGAGCTAGGTATTCCGTGTGTCGTCGGTACTGAGGTGGCAACGAAGCGCATACCGGCCGGTAAACCAGTTACGGTTGATTGCTCGTCTGGTGAGGAGGGTCGCGTTTATGCAGGGAAATTGCCGTTTGTAATTACTGAACAAAAACTTGACTCCATACCAGAGACACGAACCAAGATAATGGTAAATGTCGCTTCGCCTGACGACGTTTTTCGATTCCATACGCTTCCGGCTAAGGGTGTCGGCTTAGGGCGATTGGAGTTTATAATTGCCAG